>NZSH01000049.1 GCA_002696705.1 Woeseiaceae bacterium
TGTTGCCAATTTGGGTGTTGCTACAGCCACGCGCTTACATCAATGGGGTCCAGTTATTTGTCGGCTTAATTCTGGTGTACGCCACAGTCTTTATTGCCGGGCCGACAATTGTGGCCCCGGCATTCAATTTGGATCTGCCGGCTAATACGCCAGACCTCCTGCCGCTTTTGTTTGTAACGGTTGGTTGTGGTGCAGTCTCAGGGTTCCATGGCCTAGTCGGGTCAGGTACGACATCGAAACAAATCAACCTCGAGACCGATGAACGATTTGTGTGCTATCTCGGTTCTGCTGGGGAAGGTGCCCTCGCGCTCGCTGCCATTATTGCCGTAAGCGCAGGATTTGCCTCACTTGACGAATGGCGGGTCGTCTATTCAGAGTTTGGTAATGGAGGTATCCCAGCCTTCGTTCAGGGAGGTGCAACGATAGTTTCCAACGGCTCTGGTGGTCTTCTTCGGCATGAAACCGCTGCAACGCTACTCACGATGATGGCAGTGCTATTTGCCGGCACTACAATGGATACTGGCGTCAGACTCCAACGTTACATTGTTCAAGAATGGGGCGATATCTACGGCATACGATTACTTCGTAATCCTCATATCGCTACTGCCGTCGCCGTAGGTGCCTGCCTCACACTGGCTTTCGCCGCAGGTGGTCCTGACCTCACAGGTGGCATGGCGCTCTGGCCGCTGTTCGGAACAACCAATCAATTACTCGCTGGCTTGACGCTCCTCGTAATAAGCGTGATTCTGGTCAAACAACGAAGGCCGATCAAGTACACATTAATTCCTATGGCATTCGTTACAACAGTGGCCTTGCTAGCAGCTATCTATCAACTCGACGATCTATATGAAAAGGGGCAATTCCTGTTGCTCGGTGTTGATATCGTGATTGTAATCTCCGCGGTTTGCGTCCTCTTAGAAGCTAGTTCAGCTTTAAAGAGAAACCTGAGAATCTCCTCAAGCAAAAAATAGAAGACTGGTCTATCCGAAACCTACTGATCGCCGTTTGTGCGACATCCGTAATTACTCAAATATCACCGACAGCTTGCTTGACCAACTGATTAACTGCGTTCTATACTTTTGAGCAGTTTTCAACAATGCCTAGAACATATGATTCATCCGCCAACGGTCAGCACGATAAACGAAAGCGGAAGCGTTCGTACATCGGCGGAACATGTTGGGCAAAACGTTAAGCAACCGTTACGCGCCACACTCAATATCCCGCCGACCGTTTATACGCTTCGGCGGGTTTTTTATATGCATGCTCTGGAGAACTGATGCCTAACTGCCTTGAATGTGATGCCAATATTGTTTTAGACCAAAAAGTTGAAATCGGGGAGATCGTCGACTGCCAAGACTGCGGCACTGAATACGAAGTCCGTTCCATAGATCCCCAACAGATTGATTACGCTCCCAAAGAAGAGGAAGACTGGGGCGAGTAGAAAGGGTCCTTCATGCGTCTGGGCATTTTATGCTCCATTGTTAGAACCGAAGAAAAGCTCATTTTCGAAGCCTTTCGAGGTCTCGGAGTCAAATTCGATCGAATCGATGATCGAGGGCTAATTCTCGACCTAAATAATGGCAACCATCCGTGGGACATAGTCCTTGAACGTGCAGTCAATCATTCCAGAGCCCTGCATACGTTAAAGATCCTCAACGACCGGGGTATTACAACCGTTAATTCCTGGAACGTTGCGAACAC
This sequence comes from Woeseiaceae bacterium, assembly GCA_002696705.1. Taxonomy (GTDB): domain Bacteria; phylum Acidobacteriota; class Vicinamibacteria; order Vicinamibacterales; family UBA823; genus UBA8106. The sequence continues at coordinate 1,702 of NZSH01000049.1, forward strand.
CTGTGGGGACAAAGTCCTAACCAGCAATGCCCTCGTTACGCACAACGTGCCAACGCCACGTACATTGATTGCCTACACACCGGAATCTGCCCTTGAGGCTATTGACCAACTCGGCTACCCAGTTGTCCTTAAACCAGCGGTAGGGTCTTGGGGCCGTTTAATTGCTCGGGTCAATGATCGTTATGCTGCCGAGGCACTTCTCGAACACAAGCAACGGCTCGGGTCATACCATCATTCAATTTTCTATATTCAAGAATATGTACCGAAAGGCAATCGTGACATCCGAGCGTTCGTGGTCGGGGAAGAAACGATTTGCGCAATCTATCGCCATAGCGAACACTGGATTACCAACACCGCACGGGGAGCCCATGCAACAAACTGTCCGGTGACTGACGAACTGCACTCAATCTGCCTAGCGGCCAGTCAAGCAGTTGGAGGAGGTGTGCTAGCCGTCGATGTCTTCGAGTCGCCCAAAGGGTTGTTAGTAAATGAAGTGAATTACACGATGGAATTTCGTAATAGCATTAGTGTCACGGGAATCCCGATTCATGAGCGCATTGCGGCCTATACACTTGGCGTTGGCGAAGCAAAGGCAACTGCGACGCTATGAACGTTAGTATCTTAGGCGGCTCCGGCTATGTTGGTGGTGAGCTAGTTCGACTACTCCTTGATCACCCACACGCAACCCTGCTAAACATCACCTCCGAACGTCACGCCGGTCGATTAGTGAGTGCGGTCCATCCCAACCTACGTCGTCACACTTCTCTAAGGTTTAGCCGCATGGACGACCTAGGACCTTGCGATTTACTTTTTTCTGCGCTGCCACATGGAAGTTTCGCCAAACATTTTCATGCCTTCAAGTCCGTTGCACCACGAATAATCGATTTAAGCGCAGATTTTCGTTTGCGTTCGGCAGACGACTACAAACACTGGTATGGCCACGTTCATCCTAATCCGGAGACCCTTAACGACTTTGTCTACGGTATCGTTGAAATCCGGCGAGACGAAATCCGCAATGCGAACTATGTAACTGGTGCTGGCTGCCTAGCTACAGCCGCTATCCTTGGGCTCTTACCACTTTTTAAGAACGGTCTTGTCAACGATGGGGAACCGGTAGTCATCGAAGCTAAGGTTGGCTCGTCTGCGGCGGGTAACAAGGAAAGTCCTTCAAGCCATCACCCAGAACGCAGTGGAGCCGTCCGATCATTCCAGGCTACTGGACACCGGCACACCGGCGAAATCATACAGGAACTTGCTTACCACGGTACACCGACGGTGCACTTTTCTGCTACGGCCATTGAGTTGGTGCGAGGCGTTCTCATCACAGCTCATTTGCGACTCGCAAAACCACTGGACAACAAGGCCCTCTGGAATGTTTACCGTAACGCTTACGATGCGGAACCGTTCATTCGCATTGTCAAGGAAACACGAGGCGTGTTTCGGTACCCAGAGCCAAAGATATTATCTGGTTCTAACTTCTGTGATGTTGGCTTTGAAATCGATCCTTTTGGTGAAAGATTGGTAGTGCTTGCAGCTCTCGACAATCTGATGAAAGGCGCTGCCGGTAATGGCGTGCAGGCCATGAATATCATGGCCGGCTGGGATGAGCGCGCAGGCCTGCACTTCCCGGGCCTACACCCTGTGTAAGCGTCCAGCGTGACAGACATTCAATGTTGATAATCAAAGTGGGCGGTGGAGAGGGTATCTACTACGAAACAGTCTGTAGTGATCTTGCCAGACTGTACCACCAAGGTCGTTCCTGCTTGCTCGTCCATGGTGGCTCGCATGAAACAAACATCCTGTCTGAAAAGCTTGGCCATCCGCCACGTTTTGTCACGACCGTGTCTGGATATGAAAGTCGATACACGGATCGAAAAACAATTGAAATATTTGAAATGGCTTATTGTGGAAAAATTAACAAGATGATCGTGGAGATACTTCAAAGCCACGACGTGCCAGCCATTGGACTGTCAGGATTAGATGGCAGACTCCTGTTAGCGACACGTAAGCCCACGCTGACAATTGTCGAAAACGGAAAGAAGAAAGTACTCCGAGACGACTATACCGGTAAGATCGAATCGGTCAATACCGACTTGATTCATCTACTAGACCAAGCAGGTTATGTAGTAACTGTGTGCCCTCCAGCCATTAGCCGTGAACACCAAGCAGTCAATGTCGATGGAGACAGGGCGGCTGCCCGTATTGCTGAAGCAGTGAAAGCGGATGACTTGGTGATCTTATCTAATGTGCCAGGTCTATTAGAGAAAATAGATGATCCAACAACACTCATAAAGGACATCACATTAACCAACATCGATCAATATTTCGAATATGCAAAAGGTCGCATGAAGCGAAAACTCCTTGCAGCGAAAGAAGCGCTGCTGGGCGGTGTTACGCGGGTTACATTGGGCGACGCTAGAATTGACTCCCCTATTACGCATGCACTTTCTGGAAATGGCACAGTAATCACAAGGCGTGATGACTCTTCAAGAGATTGAACAATCCTTTACGTCCGGGCTTTACCACAAGCGCCCCATCACGCTAGTGCGTGGAGCAGGCGTTCGAGTCTGGGATTCCGAAGGACACGAATATATAGATTGTACATCGGGCATAGGTGTGGCAGCGCTGGGTCACGCACATCCTGTGATAGTAGCAGCGGTTCAAAAACAATCTGAACTGCTCATTACCTGTCACGAAATGTTTTATAACAACTCGCGCGCAGAATTATTACGTTGCTTATCAGGACTTCTACCAAAACCCCTGACTAAATTCTTCTTCAGTAACTCAGGAGCCGAAGCTAACGAAGCGGCCATCAAATTCGCACGTGCAACAACCGGCCGATCGGCAATCGTGTCGGCCAGGCGTGGCTACCACGGGAAAACTATGGGAGCGCTGAGTGCGAACTGGGATAGAAAGAATCGCGAACCCTTCGAACCCCTTGTGCCAGACTTCGAGTCTCTTCGATTCAATGACTGCACAACCGCGAAGGAAGTGATTACTGAGCATACAGCAGCAGTAATCATTGAGGTAATTCAAGGTGAGGGAGGTGTTCGACCTGCTTCCCAAGATTTTCTAAACACTTTAAGAAAAGCCTGTAACGATTGTGGCGCCCTACTCATCATAGATGAAGTACAGACTGGCTTCGGACGGACTGGCCGCATGTTTGCATTTGAACATTATGAAGTTATTCCAGACATCCTTACCCTCGCCAAGGCGGCTGGTGGAGGACTACCTATCGGCATTACAGCATTTCACAATAAAATCGATAACCTTGCAAAGTTAAGTCATACCACGACATTTGGTGGCAATCCTCTGGTCTGCGCTGTTGCTACATCAGTGATCGAGCATTTAGTCAGAGAGGACATCCCCAAGAGAGCAGCTGACCGTGGTGCGTATTTTATCGAGCAACTACGTGCGATCGACCATCCAGAAATTCGCGAAGTGCGAGGTAAGGGACTCATGATTGGAGTCGAGTTAAAACACCCTGCAGGTTCAGTCGCGCGAAATATGATGAATGAAGGCGTTTTAGCCTTGCTTGCCGGAAACAACATTCTTCGCTTCCTTCCCCCATTAATCATTGACACTACTGACATCGATCAAGTCGTGAGCGCACTAAGGCGTGTACTCACCTAAGGGGCAAGTCACTGATGGATGATCAACAGGCAGTAGCCCTCCTTCATGATTTGTGTGCAACCTATTCACCTTCCACACATGAAAAGGCTGCAGTCACCCTATTAGTCGAACGTGCAAACGCGTCAGGTCTTCATGCCCATACTGACGACGCCGGAAATTTCATTGCTGAACGTGGCTCTGGAAAACGCACTGTCTTACTGCTCGGCCATATTGATACGGTGCCAGGCTTCATTGAACCTCGTCTTGAAGGAAACTTACTGCATGGACGAGGTACCGTTGACGCAAAAGGACCACTCGCAGCTTTCTTGGTAGCAATCGCTCGAGCAAGCCATCAGAACGATATCCGCCTCATTACAATAGGAGCCGTGGAGGAAGAAGCGCCTACATCTAAAGGAGCTCACTACATCACCAACAAATATCAACCAGAAGCTGTAATTATTGGAGAGCCCAGTGGTACGTCTGGAATCACACTCGGGTACAAAGGTCGCGTAAACCTTGATCTTAACGCAACACAGGCTCATGCCCACAGTGCTGCGGCCAATCGAAGTATCGCTGCTCATGCGGCGGAATTCTGGACACGTTTGGAAGACTGGTGTAACTCGTTCAATCAAGGTAAACGAATCTTCGACCAAGTCGACCCTCATCTGATTAATATCAACTCACAGACGGATCATTTCCAGGATCAGGTTAGCTTAAGCGGCAGCCTTCGCCTTCCTCTTAACTACTCCCTGGAAGACCTTAAAAGTAAAACCACTGCATTGGCTGGCACATGGGGCAATGTGACACTCAGACACTTTGTACAGCCTTTTAAAGCCGATCGACGTACACCTTTAGTCCGCTCGCTATTGCGAGAGATTCGAAAAGAAGGACTAGAACCAATCTTTAAATTGAAGACAGGAACATCAGACATGAATGTGGTTGGCCCAGCTTGGCAGTGCCCAATCGTAGCCTACGGCCCAGGAGACTCAAGACTGGATCATACGGCTGAAGAACACATCAGCATTCAGGATTACCTTAAGTCGATCTCAATCCTCACACGTGTATTAGATGGATGGGTCTGAAGGGTGGTTCGAAAGCGTTATACCGATAGCCGAGTTATCGATCAGCCACGATCATCACAAGTCCAGTACCTAAAATGGAAACTGAACCTGCTAACAAGGCGTAGTCAATCATTTCAGCCTGGGTATCCCGTGTGGTTACTTGCCCTCCGCTTGAGCCTGCATTTCGCTTAAGGAAGTAGCCGAACAGCACGCCACCAATAACGGCCGCTATCACGGGACCTACTATGCTTTGAGATTGTTGAGGTTCACTATCCTCAGTGGGTTGCGTAGAGCCCTCTTGGGTAGAAAAGAATTGTCTATTCCAAGGTGCTGACGGAGGCAAAAGTATTTCTGAAGCAACGGGAGAAAAGATATTCTCCGGTCTCGCAATTAGCTCTTCTCGAATGTGCTTCAGTTCATTCGACCTGGCATGCACCAAAACCTCGTCTACCACTTGAGTCGGAAAATTACTCCTTGATTGTCCGACAACTGGAAAACCTATACTGACAATTGATGCGGCCAACACTAACGCACAAAGTCGCTTCCAGATCAATGCTGATCTCCTCGCTTCATTTTACGTCCTCAGCTTAATAGAATCCGGATGATTACGCATTATAGATCAACCATCTATTATCTTTACAAACTCTAGACGGCCCCATATATCCTGCCGTTGTTGGAATATGGTTAGTCGGGTACACTAACAAAGCAATGCGACTACGACAGTTAACAACGAAACGATTATTCCAAAACACACTGAGTCGGGAAACTGAGTCTTTCCAGAACTACTAGCTTGAAAGTCGTGCTTTACGCGGACGAGTCCTGAATGATTTATGAGATAGGTGGTCTGATAATTGCGTTCGCCTTTGTCGCTAAAGGCGGCGACATGTTTGTTGATTCAAGTGTACAAATCGCCAACACCTTACGAGTGCCACGCCTGATCATCGGAGGAACACTCGTTAGCCTCGCCACGACCATTCCAGAGTTAGTTGTTTCAGTTACCGCAAGCTACCTTGGCGATTCCGGCATTGCATTAGGGAATGCTGTCGGCTCCGCTATCGTGGACATGGGACTTGTCACCGGAACAGTGGCACTAATTTTACCAGTGACAGTTGACCGGACAGTCTTTCGGAGACGAGCATGGTGGGTAAGAATCGCAGCTATTCTGCTTGTGATCGTTTCGTGGAACCAAGTCATTGGCCAGCTGCCTGGCTTTGGGCTGTTTATTTTTTCCTGCCTGTACCTTTTTGCTGACTATCGATACATTAGACGGAAACAGAATCAGGAACCACGTTCCTTAGACGACGCTCCTCCTGAAAATGGAAGATCCAACATAAATATTGCATTACGATTCATTCTTGGGGCAGTTTTAATCGTTATTGGCAGTCGACTGCTCTTGGAGACTGGCACCTCACTTGCGACAAGAATGGGAGTCCCCTCGGTCCTTATAGGACTCTCAGTCGTGGCAATGGGAACATCGTTACCAGAATTAGTAACCGGCATTTCGGCTGCACGTAAGGGTGTGCCAGATCTTTCCGTGGGAAACGTCCTTGGTGCTAATTTATTAAATATCGCAATGATCGTCGGACTGGCAGGGACAATTAGACCACTTATCGTAGCGGATTTCGTACAGTGGTATTCGTACCCATGGCTATTTGTGTTTATAGCGACACTTGGCCTGACACTTGGCCGATCGGGAACCTTAGACCGTCGAGGTGGCATGGTACTCGTCGGCCTCTACATCGTGTACGCAACTGGCCTTGCGGTCTCCGGCACCTTGGCCCTTTACTGATCGTCGGTCGTTTCTAAGAAACGTCGAACCTCTTGCATCTCAACAAACTCATCATTAGAGCGTCGGTGTATCCCTCGTCGCCCGCCAACATGCCGGCATCAAGAGAATATTCGCGCAAATCCTACCCAACACGATGGCGGTGACCGCAGCCATTACGCCAACCGAATTGAAGTGTTGAATTGCAATCCATAGAATCATCGCAATTCCTACCACCTCGATTGCAGTTGCCCAAGTGATGACTTTCGTCGTTCGCGCGTTCACCAATAAAGCACGCTGAAACGAAAGCAGCACAGACAGGGCTGGTAAAAGAACTAGAATTTTAAGTGGGGGAATGGCAAATTCAGTCAACCCAATCGAAAGACCCGACACGTCATAAAACCACAAAAAGGATAAGGGGCTGTAAGCTATCACAGCTAAACAGACCGACGTAACGATGGCCAACGTACAGGCGACGTTTCGGAGTGGGCGGTACTGTTCCATATGGTCGCCCAGCAATGCGATAGAAGCATCCTGGAACGATAGGCCAAGACTTCGAAACAGAAAAGTTAAGCCGTTTAACACCGGAAGAACAGCCAATGATTCAAGAGCCATCCGACTCTGCCCCATGAAAAACGTTACCATTGGTTGAACCCCCATTGCCAAAAAGGAGCTCAACGCTAACGGAACATAGAATTTAACGACATTGCTCAATGTCAACGGCTGCCCTTCTGTTTTTCTTCGGTCCATTAAGGCTCGAATTGCTCGCCTCGACATTCTACGCACGGCCAATGCTTCTGCAACCACGGCGACAGATAAAGCTAACGCGCCTACAAGCGCCCCGGATATGGACAACCACCACCCTGCAATGACTGCTGTCGCACACATCGTTACTAACCGGACCACAGTGCCATACGCAACGCGACGAGTCATATCGTGCCGAATGAGTAGTCCTTGAAGTAAACGTCGATATCCGATCGCTCCTGGCCATGGCAACATCAGAATCAGCGCTTGATGAGTCAGACTTGCCACAGCAACTGGTAGATTCAACCAGGACGCTAACGTGTCAAATACTGGTGGCATAACAATGATCACCATTACACCGGTCATCAATGCAGAAAGCGCGATCGTGAACCGACGAAAGACAAGGTAACTGTCACGATTGTTAACAAGCGCTGTTGATGCGCTCATCAACATGATGACCGGCGACTCTACGATGATAGCGAAGGCAAACGCGACTCCGTAAGCAGCAAGGTTAGGAGCTGCGTCAGGTAAGCGGGCAATGACGGCAGCTAAGAATGGACCTTCGACTGCCATCATCAACCAGGTGCCAGCCAAAGGCATCCAGAAAACAAGAATGCGTCGCGTCTTTAAGGGTTCTGCAGTCATCTAAGACCTGGATCGAACATTCGTCCGTTCCCTGCTATGATGAAACAAATGCCTAACACTCTCAGGCCACTTCGAAGTATCACTGCTTTTGAAAAGGCAATTACTGAATCGAGCGAGAAGATTGTCTTAATTTTTAAACACTCCAATTCCTGCGACCTAAGCGCCATGGCTTTAGATGAAGTCACCCAGCACCTTGAGCAGGCTTCTTCTTTGACGATTTATTATCTCATTACGGTTCAATCAGAACGGGAGGTGTCAAACGATGTGAGTGAGCGACTTGGTATCCCTCACGCCACGCCACAAATCATTCTAGTGCGTAACGGAAAAGCTCTCTGGAGCGCGTCTCACCTGCAAATTACAAGAGAAACTCTACGGGAAGCTGAAGCGACTCATACACAGACTGCTACCGTGCCGAATACTTAATTATATCACTTAAACTAGAGCCGCAGGCGGGACGTCCCGAGAAGTTTCGAGTGTGAATCTATAGCCTAATAATCAGTTCTCAACAACAATCGAATTCTCTCACATCAATTTTTTGAGAATGGAACTTCGTGGCTACCGCTTCCCTCCCTAAATCAATCTGGCATCCTTTAATTAGCTCTGCCTGTTCCAAACGCTTCCAATAATGTAACGGCGCCTGTCGAAATAGATTGATTTGTGCGTTCTTTGCTACCGCACTTTGTATCCTAATCCGAATGAGATTGTAGAGTGACGTGACCACACGATCGCGCGACCGTCCACTCGTGCAAAAATCCATCTCAAGGCAATGTGCAACAAGCTGGCTGTCTTTCATGTAAACAAGCACGGTGAGCGGTGGAATAACAGTCACGATTGTCCTCTAACGCTTGCAGACTGGACTCAATATTCCAATCAACGATAGACCGGAACCCCAAATTAGCACTCTCTTATGGAATATCGGTCAGATCTGGATAATCTGTAGGCGTTTCACAGTTGATTTCTGTGGAGTGATACACTCAAGAATAGGCAAGATTTAGGAGATTACGCCCATGGGAACCCTATTACCCTTCATCCTCGTTGGCTCTCTCATTTTTGGTCAGGCGGGGAGTGACACAGAACTAGATCGCACTCAAGATTCCATTGGCGATAAATCCCACCATTGGACCCTACAAGCAGGAATCCAATCGGAAGATAGTTCTCCCCCTAAAACTCAAAGACAAAAACACTTAGAGATGTTCGCTAGAGCATATTATCCAGGTCGCAGTGGGCAAATCATGCTTGTTCCTGTTGAGGGTGAGATGGTGCTAGAACCAGACGACCACCAATATCGATTCATGCACGGTAGTCCATGGACCTATGATGCAAAAATTCCACTAGTCTTCTTCGGTCCTGGTTTTATTCGTCAAGGGCAATGGATGGAGCCAGTTGTCCAACAAGACATCGCGACGACCCTAGCAAGTCTGCTCGACCTTTCCAAACCAGCTTCAATGACCGGCCGCACCCTTTCCACGGCGCTTTTAGAAACTAACTCACTGCCTCGCGCAATCTTGCTAGTTGTCCTAGATGGCATGAGGTTCGATTATCTTGATCGCTACACGAACGAGATGCCGACTATTACTCGCCTTCGCCACGACGGTTCGTCGTTCGAAAACACACGAGTAAATTATCTCCCCACTCTGACTAGTGTCGGGCATGCAACGATCGTAACTGGTGCTGACCCTAAGATTCACGGTATCGCAGCAAATACGATGTTCGATCACGTGTCAGGGCGCTCAACAGGTGCGTATCCAGACTATTCGCCAGCAAACCTAATGGCGTTAACCCTCGGCGACCTTTGGAATCTTCGAACGCATGGTCGCTCGGTCATTATCGCCCAAGGCACAACGGCACGAGCAACCATTCCTCTCGCAGGTCATGGTGGCTGCATGATCAACGGGCATCCAACTTTATTAGCTATGTTCGAAGGTTCAACCGCACGTTGGGTCGGTGATACAGACTGCTATCGACTACCCAGTTATCTTCGTGATGTAGATGCAAGTACGCTCTGGACAAACCCCAATGAGGTTTCGAGTGACTATTCTATTTCTTCAGGAAGCACACTACTACGCACTCCCCTTTTCCCAGTTTTCCAAGTCGATGCGCTTGTTACAATGATACAAAACGAACGGGTCGGTGTAGATGCGATTACAGATCTGGTGTTTGTGAATTTTAAAACGCCAGATTATGTCGGACATCAATATGGACCAAACTCACAGGAATTACGTGAAACGCTTGCTACACTCGATGAGCAGTTAGGTCGCGTGATCCAAACGCTGGATGCCCAGATAGGTGATGATGGGTATGTTATTGCTTTGACTGCCGACCATGGTATGCCTTCCGAAGCGGGTAATGCTTGGCGAGGACGTCATTACACGAATGAGATCGTTTCCACACTGCACGACCAGTTTGACCCAGACGGTCGCCGAGTTGTGCTCTTCTATGGCGATCCAGCAGACAATCAAATCTTCGTTGACACAGAACGTGCGGAGGAGTTGGGACTGACTCTGGATGAGATGGCGGCCTATCTTGAAACGTTACCATTCATCTCAGCCGCATTTACTGAAACGGAAGTGGCTAGCGCGGTGATGCAATGAAGATCGATGATCACCCAAACAATCACAACCAACTATCTAGCAGCGTACCATCACGAATAATCGTCTCAGCACGGTCAGAACCAGTCGAAACAATCACGACTGGAACACCCGTAACTTCCTCAATACGGCTTACGTAATTCTTGGCTTCCTTTGGTAGGTCCTCATAATTTTGTGCACCCCGAGTGGGCGTAGACCATCCGGGAAGCTTTTCGTAAATTGGCTCAAANCTCGCTAGGTCAGCAGAGTCGAATGACCACTCTCGGAATATCTTNCCACCATAACGGTACTCCGTACATAANTGAATCTCATCAAGNTCATCCAACACATCCANCTTTGTAAGCGCGAGTGCCTCGATCCCGTTCAAACGAACCGCGTACTTCATAGCCACTGAATCGTACCAACCGCAGCGACGAGGACGTCCAGTAGACGCACCGTATTCCTGTCCAGATTCACGTAACGCTTCGCCCATTGATCCGGTTAGTTCAGTCGGCAGTGGNCCTTCCCCAACACGGGTCGTGTAGGCTTTCGCGANTCCCAACACNCCATCTATAGCTGATGGTGGAACGCCNAGACCAGTACANANACCACCGACAGTCGAATTCGAAGATGTCACATAGGGATANGTTCCATGATCGATATCTAAGAGAGCACCCTGAGCTCCCTCGAATAACGTTGACCTGCCTTCGCGTCTCGCATTCGCGAGAAGCAGTGANACATCAGTCACCCATGGNTTGATGCGGTTCCAAGATTCTGCGAGCCGGNCCAGNACAACNCGCCAATCCATTGTTGCTCCATCAATGAGACGATTCCGNGCATTCACGTTNTCTTGGATTACCTTAGCTANCACTCCATTAGGGGACGTNTCAGCCAAATCTCCTATCCTGACGCCTCTTCTAGCGATTTTNTCTTCGTANGCAGGACCAATTCCTCGTGAAGTNGTGCCGATCTTTCTTTCTCCCCTACGAGCTTCAAACATCAANTCTAATTCNCGATGATACGGCANAATTACNTGGGCCTTCTCACTAATGAATAGNCGGCCATCTACGGNGATACCNATTTCAGCTAAGCTCTCGACTTCCTCCAGNAGGGCNGTTGGATCAATAACCACTCCGTTNCCAATAACACATGTNACTTCTGGATGCAGAATGCCAGAGGGTATGAGATGTAAAACAAATTTCTGACCAGACACGTAAACCGTATGCCCAGCATTATGACCACCNTGATAGCGAGCAACCACTGAAAATCGGGGNGCCAGNAAATCGACGATTTTACCCTTTCCTTCGTCGCCCCACTGTGCNCCAAGAANCGCTAAATTCATCAACTAAGATTCCTCATCANATAGGCATTCAGATAGTACCATGNACACNGTAGACGACAATAAAGCCGCTATTNCTATTGTTTCACATTGAACTACCTTGTTTTTATTTGAAATTGCAGGAAAAGCCAANCTAGNAATAAAAAGNNTTTTCCAAAAAAACACTTGCATTTTTAGAGGTTCGGCAGAANGCNCTTTAACAATGTTATTCTTTCACATTGACAAACTGCCTNACCCTTTTTTAAGTTCTATTCGTTGAGCAGGGGTGCCAAATNTTGAATTACCTTTTCGTANCCNAANCNTATNGAATTGATTTCTTGATTAGACTTANATCAACACTTGGNGATAAGCAAGAGTGACTCAGATCGAAAGGCCGACTCTTAAAAGACGCCTCCTTTCGGCCATTGAAGCGGATCCGCCCAGGATTCCAATTGTATTAGGGCTAGGCGGCAGTGGTCGCACAACCCTACTTCTGGAACTTCAANACGAACTCGGTAAGGAGCGTTCTCAATACCTGGATGTTGAGCAAGCTGCTACCACTCCAGAACACTTTTTGCGCTCCCTCACTGCAAATTCACCTTTCAACGCAATAAACGAGAAAACTGAATTCTCTGAAGCTCTTTCCACACGAGAAGCGTTTCAAGCAACACTCAGGTTCCTTGATAGAGCCCGTCCCTCAGCTACAAATCCAGGCATTTTTTTGCTAGATGAAATACTCGAATTAAAGACTTTCGAGAATTTTCCTGGCTTAAGACTTGTTTTGAAGGAACTAATCGAAACACTTCGTAATAGCCACAACCGATTTGTCCTGAGTACACGCTATACTACCCGAGCACTAAGACTCCTTCGAGATGCATCTCCTCAATTCGAAATCGTACATCTTCCAGCTTTTACACCAGCAGAGGTCGGAAGTGCTTTAGCAACNGTTCCTACTCCTGACAATTACATTTCTCGTGACGAACTGGCCAGGTCTATCCATGCCCTAACAGCTGGGCGGCCAAGCTACGTTCGATTACTTGCCGAAGGCATGGAGGCTTCACAGGAACCGAACCTATTCGACCCGGTTGCCGCCCTCACGACGCAACTCTCAAAAGGAGCCTCGCTTTGGGCCCAGTGTCGCTTCGAATATGAATTAAGGTTGCACCGAGCACGTGGTTACGGTGTGCTTCAGGCAATCGTGCAGATTCTAGCTAATGAGGAACCGCTAAAATTGACGGAAATAGCTAGGAGACTTGGACGAACTCCCGGTTCAACAAGAGATTATCTCTCTTGGTTAGATGATGTTGATCTGATCACAGTGAGGCAGAAACGTTATCGTTTAGCCGATCCACTACTGAGACTTTGGGTTAAGCTGCACTGTCAACCCAATCCCATTTCCGACGAACAATTAGCCAGAGAAGTCCAAAATTACGCCTATGACAGATTGCCCAGAAACGAACCGGCCACGGATGATACTAATTTTGTGTCCAGCGAACCTACACGAGCATGGAATGTTATCGATTAACTTATCCATCCGTGAGACGTTGAAGTGCCAGTGAGGCCGCACGCTGCTCCGCTTCCTTCTTGCTTGGCCCTTCAGCATGAGCCATAACATCACCACCCACACATACTTCCACACAAAATATCTTTCGATGATCTGGACCCTCTTCTCGTACAACACGGTACTCTGGTAGGGCTAGTGAACGCGCCTGCACCAACTCTTGAAGCGCTGATTTATCGTCTTGTTCNAAAANTGATGACCGGTCACCAATGCGTAGTGTACCCACGAGAGGTCTAAACTGATCCTCAATAAATTTTTGCACCGCACCAACTCCCCCATCCAGGTAGACGGCAGCGATAAGCGCTTCGTAAGTATCTGCAACAAGATTTTTTTTCTTGCGTCCACCTGTTTTTTCTTCACCACGACCGAGCAATATATAGTCGCCAAGTCCCAACAATCCACCTAAGTTGGCGAGAGTTACGGTTGAAACCAGGGTAGCTTTCCACTTCGACATAATTCCTTCAGTCACATCTGGAAATTCACGAAACAATAGATCGGCAATTACAAATCCTAGAACTGCATCACCTAGGAATTCTAGAACCTCATTATCGACCATCGCACCACTCGCGTCCTCATGTACGATGGAACGATGAGTGAGGGCNTGTTCAAGCAATCCTTTATCAATGAATTGATAACCTANCTTTTGCTCTAGCGACTCGCAGTTCGACTGGGATAGAGANCTAGGTGCTTCTNCNGTAGCCTGGGACTCCTTAATGATCTTGTTNGCACGTATTACATCNTCAGAGCGCACCTCTACTCTAGCTAAAGNGGGTCGAGAAATTACCGTTGGTAGTAGTGCNGCTCNNACATTTGACGTTATCACTGACTCAATNNCGTGACTTGCCAAAAGTGCACACACTATNTTNGCTTCGGATTCAGACTCCGTTTTCATCACAACAACCAGGTCTGGAGATGGTTCCAACGGAGNAGAAGAAGTCATAATATGGAGCCAANNCAACTAACAGCAAACAATAACAATCTNCCAAGTNCGTATAACAGTTGAATGTAAAATGATAACAGATGTATCGTACAAGAATCCGANAACNCTTGTTAGATATATGTGGATTTGACAAACACNACAAACCCTACTCATCACTACTTTCTCGAACTTATTATGAAGGATTAGNAACTTGAAACTAGAAACCACAGCACGGTTCAATACGAGGTGCATTCACNCCGGTCAGGAACCAGACTCCGCAACCGGAGCGATTATCACTCCGATTTATCAAACATCAACTTTCGTGCACGACGAACTCGGTCAANATAAGGGNTTCGATTACTCGCGAACGAATAATCCGACTCGCGCNGCGGTNGANGCAAATATCGCGGCCCTTGAGGGCGCCCGATCTGGAATTGCATTCGCCTCAGGGGTGGCAGCTATCAACGCAGTCGCCAGCCGNCTCGACCCCGGAGATCATGTTGTGGTCGATAAGAATATATACGGNGGNACTCATCGGTTATTTGAACATGTNCTCCGCCGCTACAAGATATCCTTTAGTTACGTGGAAACAGCGATCCCAGATAATGTAACAGCCGCCTTAACTTCCCACTCGAAAATGATCTATGTNGAAACCCCNTCGAATCCATTACTGGGCTTGACCGACCTAGCAGNCATGGCTGACCTTGCACACTCACACAACACAAAGCTTGTCGTCGACAACACATTTGCAAGTCCTTACNTACAGCGCCCGCTCGAACACGGTGCTGACCTCGTTATCCACAGCACGACGAAATATCTNAATGGCCACAGNGACAGCATTGGTGGCATGGTTCTAACATCGAATNCNGAAGACGAGGCGTCACTTCGGTTTATCCAGAATACGGGTGGCGCGATCATGGGCCCTTTCGACGCCTGGTTATTACTGCGTGGGACAAAGACNCTCGCACTGCGTATGAGAACACATAGTCAAAACGGTCTAGCTCTCGCGGAGTTTCTCTCCTCACACTCTAAGGTTCACGAGGTGTTGTACCCAGGCTTACCCGATCATCCACAACATGCTTTGGCATGCCGCCAGATGCACGGTTTCAGCGGCATGCTATCCTTCGACGTAGGCTCGCTNGAAGCCGCAANCACTGTATGCAATCGNGNGANATTGNTTTCGTTAGCTGTAAGTCTCGGTGGCGTTGAAAGTCTCATTAGTCACCCNGCAAGCATGAGNCACGCCTCCGTNCCNAGAAAAGAGAGGCTTGAAAGAGGCATCGGTGACGGATTAATTCGCATTTCGACAGGAATCGAGGANATACAAGATCTTACGGAAGATATGCATCAAGCCTTNGATGCNATTTAAAACAAGATGGGTAATANCAACTTTTCAGTNATNNGNGTAATACGCCNATGGATTCGANNACTGTACGACTGGACNCTGCGATGGGCAGACACTCCTCAGTGCATGGCAGCNCTCTTCGGCTTTGCGTTAATTGAGTCGTCCTTTTTCCCGATTCCTCCAGATGTAATCTTGATTGCCATTGTCGCCTCNAANCCAAGTCGNTGGCTTTCNGCCGCNNCTTTATGNACNGCTGGGTCTGTCGTTGGNGCTGCACTCGGATATCTCATCGGATTGAGCTTCATGGCNACACTCGGTCAACCGANAATCGATNGGNACGGNGCGCAAAGCTCNTGGGAATANGTGGTCAATGTATTTGCNGGANCGTTTGGCATCTGGATTCTCNCTGCTGCTGCATTCACCCCAATCCCTTTCAAGGTATTTACTATTGCTGCAGGTGCGACGGGAATGCCCTTCTGGCCATTTCTTATCGTGAGTGCGTTCGGAAGAGCCGGCCGTTTTTTTCTAGTGGCCGCAATTTTGCGGGTTTTTGGAGCACCAGTTCGAAGAATGTTAGAGCGCCATCTCGATCTGGCGGCACTGGTCTTCTTTTTATTACTCCTCGGTGGCTTTCTGGTCGTGAAAGTCTTGTAGACGTCGGTGACTTATTCTTTGGACACTGCGTCCTTCAACCAGCTCAAATAGGCCTCATCACCGCCTGACAGCTGAATAACCACAAACTCCGGACATTCGTATGGATGAAGTGAACGGATCCGCTTCCGTAATACCGGGACCCGCTCAGACATTGTTTTAATAACAAGCTGCTGTTCGGAATCCTGCTCGGTTTTTCCCTTCCAGTGATAAATCGATTGCATCTCATGTTGAACATTGACACAGGCTGCCAAGTGTTCTTCGACCAGTATTTTAGCGAGCCGTACAGCTTCTGGGCCCGACGGCATAGTGGTCAACACGATAACGTACTCGGAACTGTCCACGATTTCTCCTCGACCCAGACTATTGAAAAAGACCTTTCGAACCGAAAATTAATACGGGTCTTGAGTAATACCAGAAATTCGTACCCCAGCCTATATAGGCCAAGAATGACATCGCCACCCACTTCAAAAGGTACCGCTCAACCTAGAGCAAGGCTCCCTCGCCGACATCGAGGCCTGTATGTTCTTGGCGTCTTAATCGTCTGCGTGCTTGCCGCGAATGCCGTCATTGGTGAGCGGGGATTACTCGAAGGTCGGAGAGCAGAACGTAGACATGACAACTTGTTGGACTCCATTAAATCTCTCCACCGAGAAAATCAAAGTCTCAAAAACCGTGCAAAACGCATTCAGAAAGACCCCACCACCATAGAATCGATCGCTCGTCGGGAACTGGGACTAATCCGCCCAGGTGAAATCGTCTTCATAGTGAAGGATCGTCTGCCCGCTGCTGGAAAAACACCATGACACAGTAAGGCGCACTAATTATTCCCGCGCCTACCGACTCACAACGGTTGGAAGTCAAAACCAGACATGCTAAACTGTGATATTGCGCACTTGCTATTTTTCTGGTGCCATGTCATGTCGCGGGGTGGAGCAGTCCGGTAGCTCGTTGGGCTCATAACCCAAAGGTCGCGGGTTCAAATCCCGCCCCCGCAACCAAACTTCCTTGGTAGCATCCTGAATTAAGTACGAATACCCAGCAATTACGATCTATGCAAATCGAGATACAAAGAGATGCATAGCAATTACTTTTTACCCAAGTGCCTCACCTCACGCGCCAAGCTTTAGCATATTAATCATCACTCGACGGCCAGAGCACTCCCTGGTATCTCTTAACAGAACCTACGCCTTTATAAACGAATTTCTGAAGACGCTTCCCTTCGTAAGTTTCGGTAGTGTAGATATTTCCTTGTGAATCGGTCGCGATACTATGTACGCCATACCACTGTCCAGGATGACGGCCACCATCGCCGAAACTAGTCAACACTTCAAGAGACTCGCGATCGATAATATGAACCTTTGAGTTAACGCCGTCTGCAAGATAGATATACCGCTGATCCGGATCACTAGAAAATGCAATGTCCCATGCGGAGCCACCCCCTAGGGTTTCTTTTTCGATAAACCCTTCTTTTACAAAAGTGCCATCTGGGTGGAAGACTTGAATGCGATCGCCTGCACGGTCACAGACGTACAATAGGCGATCATTGGATAGTTCGGCACAGTGAACTGGACTTCTGAATTGCTGAGCCGGTGGGTCGTTAGGATTATAACGAGGAAGCGGGCTGTCATCAGGTCGATTACCGTACGCCCCCCAGTAACGTTTAAATTCCCCACTATCCGCATCAACGACCGCAACGCGCCGATTACCATAACCATCTGCGATGTAGGCCTCATTAGCTTCAGCATCAACAAAGATCTTTGCGACGCGACCAAAATTCTCACGGTCGTTGCTTCCGGCATGCCCACCTGAGCGCCCCAACTGCATTAAGAATTGTCCGTCCTTCGTAAACTTTAAAACGTGAGCATCGTCAGCACCATTTCCACCAATCCAAATATTGTCCTTGTGATCGAAAGCCAGACCATGGTTCGACTGTGGCCATTCATACCCCTCGCCAGGTCCACCCCAGTGCTGAATCAAATCTCCGGCAGGGTTAAAGGCGAGCACNGGAGGNGCGGCANAACAGCACTNACCTTGCGTAATCGGCGAATCNCCATCTGCCGGAATCTCGTTGACTGCCAACATGTTGTTGCGATGGACAATCCACACGTTATCCTGGAAATCTACCGCTAATCCAATCGTCATTCCTTGCACCCAAGAATTAGGGAGAGGCTTTGGCCACAANGGATCAACTTCGAAGATTGGCGCCTGAATGGACTCCTGACCAGCTGCNACCGCGGTACGCTCCAATGCAGCTTGCCCAAGGGTTAACAGTGCAAATGCAAGGACACCCAGCGNCCCAATCAAAAGACTGCGNCTGTATTTAGGCCTATTCATCATTGCCTCCCTGTCCNACGATTTGANATAGAGTCTATCGCTANTCACGTAGATNAGAGTGAGATTGTAAGTCGACGCCGATTTATTGACAATGGCTATCTTTGACTCANTNAAATGAGTTTTGAANTTACGNTGTTCACTGAAAAACGTGCGGAATTCCTAATCNGACAACATCAATCCAATNCCTTNTCAACCGTCTNCATCCNAACCTGAGTCNTAGATGCTGGTATACTTTAGACACAATAATACCTAATCGCTACATNCGAAGATCCAAACAAACCAAGAGCAAAACGCATCNTCTGNAATCCGTCTATGAGCGAAGGCTGGCCATATCTTCTCACCGGTATAGTCGTTGGACTNGCGGGNGGGTTTTCTCCNGGCCCCATCACGACGCTAGTCATTGCCCAAAGTCTGCGGTACGGGATACGGGAAGGAGTGAAAATCGCAGTCGCNCCAATTCTGACGGACGCACCAATCGCTATCGTTGCCATTTTTGNNATTGGNCGCTTGGCNGATGCGANAGGTGCCCTCGGTATAATCGCTCTCCTTGGCGCAGCTTTTCTGACGTACCTCGCCTACGATAGCTTCACAACACCTCCCTCCTTAACCGTCGCTACGGAAGAAGACGGGCTCAATTCCCTTCGTAAGGGCGCATTAACAAATTTTGTGAATCCAAACCCGTATTTATTCTGGTTCACGATCGGTGCGCCTATCGTTCATGAAGCGTCTACCGTCAATTACTGGTTTGTTGGAATGTTTCTTGTCGGACTCTATGTCTGTTTAGTCGGCGGTAAAATAACTCTCGCTATTGTCGCTGGGCGGGGACGTGTTTGGCTCAAGGGCCCTGCCTATATCTATGTCATTCGGGCTCTTGGTGTAGCACTTGTTCTGTTCGCAATCAAATTCACTCGAGACGGCTTAACTTACTTAGACTTACTTTGACGGAGTACTGCAGCAATAGAATCTCTGAGTGACGCGAGGCCTCTCTCAACATCCTGACCGAGGTGCACACGAAGCACTCGTCGATTCAGGTTGGCCAATAATTTAAAGTCGCTACGCGCCTGTGCAGCTTTCACGATCCCAAATGTCACCCTACGACCTGGTACTGGTAAGTCTTCTGTCTCATCGCACGTAATTTGTATGAATACCCCTGTATCGGGACCACCTTTGTAAAGCTGGCCGGTCGAATGCAGAAATCGCGGCCCAACCGAAAGACAGGTAGCCAACTTCGTGCTATGTCGCACCATGCGTCGAATATCTTGCAGGAGCTCTCGATTTTTTGAATTCGTATCTACAAATGCAAGCAGAGCGAAATAGTCACCTGCTGTCAGACTCGCGAGGTGCGCCCCTAATACTCCTTGCACTGAAATGATTTCGCCTGATCCTTTCCGTAAGGCTGCCCCATAAGATTCATCCGCAAACAGACGCATCCCTTCTTCTTCCACAACTGGGTTCTCAATCGGCAGGGCTCCTCGTTTCTCATAGGCGTCAGTCAGTTCTCTGGTCACCACCTTGCCAGCCTCTACATCAGGTTGATCGAAGGGATTCACTTGGAGCACTGCCGCAGCGACCGCCGTGGCCATCTCCCATCGAAAGAATTCCTGGGAAAGACCATAAACATCACTCAGGTTAATCCGGATTACAGGTTGTCCAGACTGTTCCAGCGCCGTTACTGCATCATCCTGAGACACATCGTACCGAGAATCGATACCTATATAAACAAATAGGCGATCAGAACCATAGTCAACTGGTGATCCAAAACCCTCAGAATCAATTGGGATAATCCCCTTTCCCATCTTACCTGTCGATTCAGCCAGTAACTGCTCCAACCATCCACCGAAGGTATCGAGGCCAGGAGACGTCATGATGGTCACCTTGTCTAAACCATTGCGCGCACCGACACCGAGTGCAAGCCCCAGCATGACTCCAGGATTCTTCTCAATCGACACTTCGGCTCCACATGCCGCCACCATCCGTTTCGCATTCGCAATCAGCG
>NZSH01000050.1 GCA_002696705.1 Woeseiaceae bacterium
GAAACTTTCCTGGATGCGCTTAACCAAACGGAGAATGATTTCCCTCCGGGCACCCCAAACGATTTCCTGCAAGCATCAGCCTACAAAGAGATGGATCGGCTTCTCGGTGTGCCTTAACAGGCTTTTCTTCCGGGGCTGTGCATAGACATCTTCGAGCCAATTAGCTACTTCTGGTTTGAATTGCTCCGCATCCGTAGCCCGGGATACCATCCAAAGACTTCGTGCGTCGCACGAAATTCAACGTAACTGACTTCGGTTTGGGACACTGCATGCGCGTTTTATCACAATCGCCGCGGATCCAACGTATTCGATCTGGGTTTTTGGCCTGTAACAGCTTGACCCATGTTGTTTCCATTCTGCTCATATTCATTCCGCTCCGGGTTTTTGGCAGTCTAAGAGATGGCATTGTTGCTGAAGGGGATGGGGTAGTTGTGGCAGGGGTTGAGCTCGGGCGGGGGTGGGTCGGCGAACTTTCGTTCGGGCAGGTCTTATCAGCTGGTGGGTTGGCATCTGAATTTATTCGAGAAAGGACAACTCAGCTCCTCTACCCACTCTTGATTTCGCTGCAAGGTCCCATTGGTTGGAGTGTAGAGACTCATATTCTCGTATTGAATACGATTCTGGGAGCGAGTCTTATCGCAGGTTCCTACTACCTGGCTTTACGGCTGGGGGACAAGGCTTACGCTTTTCTCGTAGCGCTCTTGATGTGCTCTCTGACCCCACTTTATTGGATCGCTCGGTTTGGGATTCCCGACAATTTGTTCTACGCGATGATTCCTCTTTTTGGCTTGTCTGTAGTCAATTGGTACCAGAAGAAGACGCGTAAGAGCCTGACCATCATGATCATTGGAGTCATTGGTTTTGCCATGACCCGCCCAGAGGCGATACTGGTGATTCTTGCAGTGACATTGGTTTCTGTCGGGAATTTTCTTCGGAGATATTTGCCCCTCAGGTTTCTGCTCGCAGGAGCATGTCTATCACTGGCGATGATGTGTGGAGCGGTGATTGCCGTATTAAATTCTATTCCGGTCGAAACGATGCTGGTTACCTTCAAGGATGGGCCAGCCACCGTTCCATCCTTGAAGGTAACTGCTTCCGTTAACTTGTCGGACTTTGACCCGACAATTCATGTTCGAGTACAAAACAGACCACCTAGTCCATCATCCTTTTATTGGGACCTTCTTTCGCGGGGCCATATTTCCTGGGGACTTGCTATGTCTTCCCAGACGCTTCTCAATAAAGGGGGAGCGGAATTTGATCGACTACAGTTCCACTATTCTCGGCTGGTTGGAGATGCGTCATTCGAAGGGCTGTCGACTGACGAGCTTGCTTATGTGATGTCATCCGAAGCCATCCCGGTCATCCAATCAAATCCGCTGTGGTACGTCATAAAGATACCGATCCGTGGTCTGGCACTCCTCTTTCCATGGACCTATCAACCTTGGAGCCTCCCGCATGTACTGTATGAGGCTGTCTACACGATCTTCCTTTCCATTGGCCTCATGTTGTTGATACGCCGTGGAGGTTTCCAAGTACAACAACTTGTTCTATTGGCAATCCCTTTCACCGTCTGGCTTTTTTTGAGCTCCTACGGGATCGACAATGACCTCAAGCATCGAAACGGGATCTTCGTAGGGTTGAATCAAATCGCGCCACTTGGGTTCTTTCTGGCGCCTCGACCACGCCGTATCAACCCAGAGATTGACTCGCATCGATAACACCTGGTCGTTGAGACTAGGTGCCCAAGCTGAATTCCTGCACCGAGAGGAGGGTATTTCGTGGCTGCTGAGAAACGGCCCGAATCAGGTTCGATTGCCTATTCAACGGCTTGGTTCGATTTAATTTCGAAGCGAATCGTTGATGATAATGAGCCTTACTACTCTCTCCGCATGCTTGACTATGTTTCTGTTGTTGCTCTAACGGCCCAACATGAGATGGTCCTAGTTCGACAATACCGACCCGCAGTCGAGATACGTACGCTTGAACTGCCAGCTGGGCATGTCGAAAAGGGCGAAACTCCAGAGGAAGCTGCTCGACGTGAACTGACAGAGGAAACTGGCTTCTCCTCCCCGTCGAAGTTTGAATTCCTTGGGACGTTTTTTAGTGACACGGGGCGAAACGAGAACAAAATGTGGTGCTTCCTGGCCGACGACATCCTCCCGCCATCTGCCGATTGGATACCCGAAGAAGGACTCGATGTTGTTCTTGTCCCAGTGGACGAGCTTCACTCCATGATCCTCAGCGGTGAATTTAGCCACGCGCTCAACGTTGCAGCACTCATGATGGCGGTACTGCGGCGGCGGCAATGTTTGCCGTTTCTCTTTTCACCACCGGAATCCGCCTGACGTTTCTTGTGTATCAAACGATCGTTGGGGTCGGCAGCGGTACTATGAATCTGCCCCGATACCCTTTCTCACGCAGTTTGGGTATGAGTTCGTCGGCGATGTGCCAAGAAAATAACAGCGCGTATTCAGGTTGCTCGGCAAAGAGTTTTGTTTCTTCCAACACTGGGATCAGTGTTCCGGGCATCATTTTGCCAATTTTGTACGAGCCGTCGATTTCCATCACACAGTCGATGATTGAAGCGTCGAGGCCAACATAATTCACTAGGGTGCTGGCGCGCGAAGGAGCGCCGATTCCATAAACCTTTTCGCCGTTCCCACGAATTGTCTTCAGCATCGCCATTAGGTCGAGTTTGCTTTGTGAGGCCCGGCTGCGGAAGTCCATAAACTGCTCCCAGGTGAGTTGCTGGTTTTCCACCGTGAGAAGCTCTGCTACTGAGGGTTGTATAGCTTTCTGCCCCTTTCTTGCGGCATAAACTCGTATTGATCCACCATGTGTGGGGATTCTCTTGGCATGAATGATTTCCAGCTCATGCATCTGCAACAAGTGTTTCAAGCTTTGAAGTGAGTAATACCGGAGATGCTCATGATAGATAGTGTCGTATTGGAGTGTCTGGATAAGCGGCAGAAGATAATGTGACTCAGAGATGAAGATCCCATCGTCGTCTAGCATCGCTAAGATGGATTCAACGATCTCGTGAACGTTCTCAATGTGAGCGAACACATTTGTAGCAGTGACAATTTTGCAGTGCCCGTTCCGCTTCACTACCTCGGTGGCTGCCTCGGACCCAAAGAACGAATTGAGGGTCTCAATACCACGGTCGAGGGCAATCTGGTGCGTATCGGTTGGTTCAACTCCGAAGACTCGGTGGCCTCCTGCGTGGAAGTTCGACAACAGTGTTCCGTCATTTGATCCCACATCCACAACCAGGTCTTCACGGCTGATTGGATAGAGTTGCATTACTTCCTGGTACAGTTCGGCGAAATTTTCTCTCAAGATTTTCGTTGTCCCACTCGTGTATGCGTAGTGAGGTGGGAAGAGCACAGCTGGATCGACAATCAAGCCGAGTTGGACCAATTTGCTTTCTGGACAATAGAGCAACTCGGCTGGATAGGCGGGCTGCTCGTTCGGTCTTGTTCCAATAGGGGCCATTGTGTTCACAGGGGGAAGGAACCCGAGGAACAGAATAGACCTAAGGTCTTCGGAGCCACTGACTTGACACCGTTCGACTAGTACGCTGCCACCAGATCCAGCTGCAATAGCATTGACGTTAGCGTGTTTTGCCATTGGTTCCTTTCTTGAATCCTGGAGTCGTGGGCTCAACCTGTTGTGAACGGGTCATTATGGATTCAATAGGCCGTGGTTCTGCAAGTACCATTCGGCTGTTCGTTGCAAACCTTCCTCTAGTGATATTGCCGCCCTGAAGCCTAGGCTCCTCAGCTTCTGGATGTCCGGGCAGCGTCGGGGAGTGCTTCCAGCGAGTAGTTCTCCCGGTACGACTTGGATTTCGCGACTGCATGACTTTGCCACGAGGTGGGCAAGATCCTGGATTGAAACTTCCCGATCCGTTCCGATGTGATAGATGCTCAGTTGCTCTCCCTGTTCGATGACGCATAGTAAAGCCCGGATGAAGTCTTCGATGAAGATAAATGCACGCGTTTCTTTGCCGGTGCCCTGAATATTGAAATCTAGAACACCGCTCGGTTGTTGCTCCGAAAGCTTTTTCAGGCGAAGCACGAACTGAGGGATTACATGCTCACGCCCCATATTCGGACCGTAGACATTATGTGGGCGCACGATAAGTGTCCGGTCAAAGAATTTGCGCCCGTAGTTAACCGCCAGTAACTCGCTGATTATTTTGCCGCCGCCGTATGAAAAGCGAGGATTCAATACATCCGGAACTGTGAGTGGTGTCGTTTCGTCAGTTGGAACGACCTGCGGGACTTGGTAGACCTCTGAACTCGAGGCAAGGACAAAATCTCGCACGCCTTCAGACACACAGGCATCCAGGATGTTCATCATCCCCTTAACCGCGACTTCCAAGACTAACTCCGGGCTGGCGTAGAAGGACTCCGTTCCGTTGATGTAAGCCAGATGGCAAACGCAATCCATTCCACGCACGGCTTCATGGACTGTGTCTGTGTCTCGGATGTCTCCAGTAATCCGCTCCAGATTACTTTGCCCTTCGTCCATCTTCGCAACGGCAATCCGGGAGTCGTTATCGAGCGAGCGTACTTCGGCACCCGCGGCTAGAAGTCCCTTGACCA
The DNA here is from genome assembly GCA_002696705.1 of Woeseiaceae bacterium. Lineage (GTDB taxonomy): Bacteria > Acidobacteriota > Vicinamibacteria > Vicinamibacterales > UBA823 > UBA8106. The sequence continues at coordinate 4,611 of NZSH01000050.1, forward strand.
ATCCGCTGCCGATAAAACCAGTGCCCCCGGTAACGAGAACTTTTTTGCCTTCAACGCTATGTTTCATAGGAGTGGAGCTGATGAAGGTTCACCGTGTGGCTTTCCCACCAACCGCTGTCGATTGGGGCACCCTAATGAGGACGGTACCCTTGTCCCGGTGCTTTATTTTCAATTGCCTGAGGCCCCAAATGAACCAACGGAGGTATTCGATTGTCCATGGTCCAACCTGGAACGTCGACTTGCCCCCGTAAAGTCGATCAATGGAGATGATCGGGACTTCGCCCAAGACGAAGCCCTCTAATTGTGCCTTGATCGCCATTTCAAATGCGACAGCCCAACCGACAGGCCGTGACTCGAGCTGTAGTGTTTCAAACTGATCACGTCGGAACATTTTAATGCCAGTCGTGCAATCGGTGAGCACAGATCCTGCCATCCAGTGGAAGAGCCTGTTTGCCGCTCGCGATAACACTCTGCCGATGACAGACCCACCCAGGCGTCGGCCACCATGCGCATATCGTGTGCAACTGACGAATTCACATCCTTGATCCATCAATGCAAGCATGTCTTCAATAGCAAGGACTGGGCCAACTTCATCAGCAGCAAAAATCAGCACGTAGCGGCCGGTCGCTGCTTCTACCCCTACACGTATAGCGTTAACTACCCCAGGGCCCAGTTTGTTATGTACAGCACGCACCGGTTGGTCAGACGACAGCTCCGAAACTACGTCAAGACTGTCGTCGTGGGGGGTATCGTGTACGACTACCACCTCGTGGGACACCTCGACGAGGACACGTAACATCTTCAACATGATGCGTAGATTGACGCCTTCGTTCCTAACCGGCATCAGAATCGTCAGCGTGCAAGCGGGGTGGTTAGCAGATGCCGGATTGTTAACGTCGGTCATGGCTAGGCTTCGTTTTTGGAATCAGCGAATTCGTGAATCGCGCTTATCACTGAATCCACGTCAGTATCAGACATAGTGAAAGCTGACGGCAGCCACAAGGCACGCGGTGCTGCCCAGACGCTTCCAGGGAACCCTTCGTCGGAAAGCCGATATGGGGGTTGTGTGTGGAGCGGGAACCAAAATGGTCGGCAGTACATACGCCGATCCTGGAGGAAGCGATCTAATTCATCCCGGTGTTCGACAATCGCGTCGACCCACTGTGGGGATTCTCCACCATCGATGTCGAATCCCGGAAGACGGATCCCATTAACCTCTGCCAAACTGCGCTCATACTGCAGGTAAGTTCTTTTCTGTCTGGCAAGACGTTCTGACAGGTACTCAAGCTGGCCTAGACCCACAGCCGAGTGCAGGTTTGTTAGCTTGAAGTTAAATCCTACCGACGGGTGTGGATCGTCTCCTCCAGTGCCGCGCACGGGGCGCCCCTGATCTTTCAGTTCACGCAAGCGCACGTGTAGTGTGTCGTCGTTCGTCAGGACCATTCCACCTTGACCGGTCATGATCGTTTTATTCGGAGAAAACGACAGGCATCCGGCAATGCCGATAGTTCCCAGTGCCTGCCCGTCATGGAAGGATGCAAGCGCCTCTGCGGCATCTTCGACGACCGCTAATCCATGGTTCTCCGCAATCATTGCGATAGCTGAAAGATCTGCAGAGCGACCACTAACATGGACTGGCATCACAGCTCGTGTGCGCCCGGTGATTGCCTTCTCNAAAGCCTCCGGNCTNATGTTGAGGGTCGCCGGGTCNACGTCCACAAGCACTGGCACCGCGCCCGTTAGCGTGACTGCGTTGGCCGTCGCGATAAACGTCATGTCGGGGACGATTACCTCATCACCGTGTCCTATCCCGAGTGCTGCCAACGAGAGAAAGAGAGCNGAAGTGCCGCTAGTTACTCCAACGGCGTGTTTTGCACCTACCAGGGTGGCNATCTCTCTCTCGAAACGTGTCGTAACGTCGCCGTCGTTAAGNTAGTTNCTNTCAAGNACGTCATGCAGGTTTNCGTACTCGTTTGGGCCAACCTGGGGATTCCACCANGGGATATCGTGCTTACTCATCCGGCCCCCGGNTTGNCTCGTTGNTTCCATTCGATTCCCAGAGTGATGACAGAGAANCAGGGTTCTTGATGGGNTCGANANCCTTTGGNACCTNCATCCGNACACCGTTGATTTCGAAAAANGGACCAGGNAACCNNGGNTGCTTTAAGGCNNGCATCTTTCGNNCGATTTGATCGGGNGAATCNGTAGGNNNCAGGGTCATCCAGNGTTCGAANTCNGCCCGTGTTACGGCTGCTCGCTCCCAATGATCACCGGTGGGAACGGCATGGCCNTCAANNGTCAATTCTTGGCAGACTTCGAAGAATAGATCCAGCGTGGCTCTAAGTGCTCGGCTGAAGAGAGTTTCGCAGGTGTCTTCGGAACANACTGGAAACTGGGCAACTCCGACGATTTCCCCTCCGTCAATCTTTGCCGTCATGCGATGTGCGGTGGCGCCAAACGTTGGATCTCCGCGATACAGTGCATAGCTAGCGGAGCCGATGCCTGGCCANGCAGGCGGAGCGGGATGAAAGTTTATTGCCTCACGCTGAACCTCCTGAAAAACCACCTTGGGCACGTACATTGGTGCCAAGTAGTTGAGCAGGAAATCAACGTTGCCGTGTGCGATCGTTGAGGCTGCTTCCTGAGGGAATTCTCGTTCGTTGCGAGAATGTCTGCTCGCGTATCGAACATCGAAACGCTCTCTGGCAAACGCTTCCGCAGCATCTGCTAGATCTGGTCGGTCAGTCATTAGCAGCACGCAGTTATATCTTTTGGGCATCCGACTACACCTGCTTTGGCAGAATGCCCCAGAGATCTACAACGTCGAGACCAGGTGGTACGACGAGTGAGTGGTACGCGCTGTGCGGAACGCCAACAATTATGACCTGGGATGTGCGCAATAATTCCTCTTTACTTACGAAGGTAGGATCCTTCGCGAACTCATCGGAATAGCCGACCACCGCCCCATGAAACCGCAAGATCTTTCCCAGCTTATAGGACAGTGAGTCTCGTGTGTCGTCGACGTCAGCTTTGAATGCCATTCCCAGAATACCGACTCGCATACCTGCGAGATCGTATTTTCGATTGAGCGACTCGACAATGAAGCTCGGTAGCCCTTCATTCACCATCATTGCTGAGTGACCAAGCCAAAAATTGTTGCTGTTAAGCGCCGCCAATTGCATCGTGTCCTTTAACAGGCAAGGTCCCGCTGCAAAGCCCGCTTTCGGCAAGCTAGCTGCCCGGCCATATCCTCGTACCATGGCATCCCGAATGCGATTGAAATCTGCACCGACGGTATTCGCCAGCATGTAGAACTGGTTCGAGGCTGCGAATTGGACATAGCGCCACGCGTTCGAAAATAACTTCGCGAGTTCCGCCTCTTCAATCTCTAGGCGTACAATCTCGGGAGCGAAAAGGGCGAAGAGCCTTGCGGCGGATTCCACAGTTTCGGACGAGGTGCCAGACACGATTTGTGGAAGCTCGCTTAGCTCGCGGATTGCAAAGCCCTGGGCTATACGCTCAGGGCAGTATGCAATCTTCCATTGGTCTTCCTCCTCGTCTAGAACACGCTCCACATGACGGCACGTGCCTGGGAACACCGTACTGCGGATGATGATCGTCTGGGATGGGCTCAAATACGGCCTGAGTCCCTTGAACAGGTCGAGCAACGCACGCAACTTCGGATTCAGATATTCGTCAACCGGCGTGCCGATGGCAACGATGACGTATTCTGCCTGCTCGATTTGTTGTGGTTCAGCCGTGAAAGTCAGGCGGTCCTCCCGGAGCGCCTGTTCGAGAAGCGGCTCTGCCCCATGTTCTACGAACGGCATCGTCCCGTTGCTAATGACATCCATCGTAGCGGTATCCAGATCGTAGATGATGACGTTCCGGTCCGCTGCTGCGAAGGCCAACGCTAGCGGAAGGCCTACATGCCCCGCTCCACCCACCACGCAGATGTCCTTAGCATAGCCGCCCATACAACACACTCCCTGTAGCTATTCGGGCCCTTGAGGTCATTTGTGGTAGCAGAAGGGTGGAATTTGGGGATAACCGTGACAGTTAGCAGCAACGATTATGCACACAGATGGTCGATACGGACCGAGAGCTATTGTCTCCCGAGAGTCTTTGGCCAGTCAATGCTGATCATGTGATGGTTGGCTGGATGCGACAATCGAGAGTATGGAGATATGAGGTTCACATAGCTTGGGCCCTGTATCGCCGTTGATCGTCTTCGTTCGACCCGTTGGCATCGAGCCGATAGTAGTATTTAGATTGGGTATACCGACACAACGTAAAGGTTCGGGATAAACGTGGCTAAGAACATAGAGGAGAGCCTCGGTGAGCGCTAGCGTGGATCCGTCACTCGAATACGCTGCATACTCGCGTGTTCGCGAGGCGGTTCTTTCATTGAAGGCGACCGACCGACCCGCCTCTGAGATCGTCGAACCTTCAGACTATTGGCAGGAAGAGCTCGCCAACTTCGAATATATGCTCGAGGCGAGCCCGTTGCTTATCAGCAAACTTCGGCACCACTGTTACCACGTGACAGGGCTGAAGGCCTATGAATATCAGAAGATAAGCCAGTCGCGACTGTCCACTTTTCACGCAAGGGCCAGAGAACTCACTAGAGAAGCGGATTCTTCACTCCTGGTGCCAGAGTCGCCGATCTTAGGTGGATTTGGCTACGAGATCGAGGGCAAACTCTATAACGTCGATACGCTGAAATACTTTGAGGTGCTTGCTGGCTTAGACCGAGCGCGGGTGCTCGACCGGAAGTTCCGGGGGGCCAATTGCCGCCGCCTAGTCTGGGAAGTCGGTGGTGGCTGGGGCGGCCTTGCTTACCAGTTCAAGACTCTGTTTCCTGATGTCACCTACGTGATTACAGACTTTCCCGAACTGTTCCTATTCTCGGCTGTCTATCTCTTGACCGCTTTCCCCGGAGCCAAGGTACATATCGCTGGGGAAACGGCGCCTGAAGAGTGCCTTCAGAATTGGAGAGAAGCCGACTTTGTGTTTCTTCCGCAAAGTCGACCCGAACTCATCCGAAAGGTGAGACCGGATCTTCTACTGAACACAGTTTCCTTTCAGGAGATGACGACCGCCCAGGTTGATACGTACCTCAAGACGGCAACCAGCGTTCAGTGTCCTTTCGTGTACAGCTACAACCGCGATTGCTCCCTTTATAACGAACAACTCACTAATGTTCGAGAACGCCTGGGTGAGTACTACCAGACCGTGGAATTGCCGCGACTAGGTGCAGACTACACAGCTGCGGTGAAGGGCAGCCC
>NZSH01000051.1 GCA_002696705.1 Woeseiaceae bacterium
CCGTGATAAATACTGAACTTGACGTTACAGATGCAGTCAAAAATGAGATTGTTGCCAGAAACATACTCACAAGAAAAACCTTGAAGCCGTAAAACCATTGAAAAACTTCTGTTCCATTGTGAATAAGCAGAAGCGAAAAAAATGGAAATGAATACCGTTTTCGTCCGATGCTCGCTTGATGAGTGGATGCCATGGAGCGACGACGTGCACGTTGTGACCGCGTGCAGCGACGCCACGTGCAATTGGCTCCATAAAGGTGCCGACTGTATCCCCAGGAAATCTAGGGTATGACGTCGTCACCATGACCACCGTATGACGAGTCATTTACGCCTGTCGAAGCGAATCGCAGAGATCTGTTCGCAGACAAGTCCCATAAGGAACACAACAACACCTAGCACGATTAATAGCACTGATGAGTTTGTAACCCGCGAATGAAAAAGAATTGTCCACAGCATGTACCCAGAACCAACTGTGAATGAGGTAAGTGCAGCAGGTACAAAGATTCGTAACGGGCTATAAATCGTAATTACCCGTAACAAGATTAAGAAAAACTTTACACCATCTCTCACAAAACGAATTTTTGAATGGCCAGCTCGCACGTGTGCTTCTGAGGGCACAAATGTAACGTTGTATCCAGCCTTGATGAACGCTAGTGTGGTCGTCGTCGGAGTGGAAAAACCATTTGGGAGTAGGTGAATGAAATCCTTAACGTAACTATGCCGCATTGCTCTAAATCCCGATGTGAGATCAGGTATAGGATGTTCAGCGAGATAGCTGGCCAACCAGCTGAGAACAAAGTTTCCCGCTCGGCGAGCTGGCGTCGCTTGACTTACGCTAGATCGAGCGCCGACAACTAAGTCATATTCACCCAATTGTTCAACTATGTGTAGCGCGTCTTCAGTGCGATGCTGGCCATCGCCGTCAACAATTAGTATGAATTCTCCAGTTGCGTAGCGAATGCCTGTTTTGACCGCGGCTCCGTTACCTTTAGTGTAGGGATGGGTAATGACGGTAGCTCCAGCCTGTCTAGCTTGTGCCCCTGTGTCATCAGTTGAACCGTCGTCGATTACGATGATCTCGTGCCACGAGGCTAAAGCCTTTAGTTGGCTGACCACATCCCCGGTAATCACCCCTTCGTTAAATGCTGGAATGACTATAGATGTTGATGAAGCGGATGCCACGTCAGCGTGTCTCCGACTCGTGATGTGTGGACTCAACATCAGTATTATTCTTGTCTGTAATTGTGCCGAGCGACAATTCCATTTTTCGAACTCGATAAACTAGATCTTCAATAAGTTTTCGGTTACCAGAAATAACATCAGCTACAAGTCCAATGAGAAGCACTTGAAATCCGACAATCATGAGTACTGCGGAAAGGATTAAAGATTGCAGGTGACCTTGTCCTGCGTTGTTGAGGTAGAAATAAAGAAATCGAAGCGAGATGGCGAATCCTGCGCCAAAGAATACGATGCCAATATAAGTGAAAATCTTAAGCGGTTCGTACATTGCATAGACCCGAATAATTGTTGCTGCAGACTTCTTTACGTAGGAGGCAACACTTTTAAACAAACGCGATTCTCGAGTCTTAGGATTGGTATCGATTAACACGTGCGCAATTGCTAATCGTTTCTTGCCGGTTTGGATAATTGATTCCAGGGTGTAGGAAAATTCAGACACGAACGTCATGCTCAGGGCTGCTTCTCGAGTGTACGCTCGAAACCCACTAGTAGAATCAGGCACATTTGTACTTGAAACTTGACGCACCACCCAACTTCCAAGACGTTGTAGGATTCGACGAATGATTGGTAAGTGTTTTAGCGAAGAGATGTTTCTGTCACCAATAGTGATATCAGCATGCCCACCAACTAGTGGCTCCAGCAGCTTAGCCACATCCGCTCCACGATACTGATTATCTGCATCAGTATTCACGATGAAGTCCGCACCATGTTTTAGGCAGGCATCAAGGCCTGCTGCAAAAGCAGCTGCCAGTCCACGATTACGTTTGAACCGTATTACATGATGTACCCCGTGCTCTCGAGCGACAGACGCTGTGTCGTCAGTCGAACCGTCATCGATTACCAGTATTTCGATAATATCGATGCCTGGGATGTTTTTGGGCAGATCATTTAAGGTTTCCGGCAGAGTTGCCGATTCGTTTAAACACGGAATCTGAATAATGAGTTTGGACACAAGGCAGTTCCAATTATCCGTTGTCAGTACTGTACTCTGCTGCGCCGACTAGCTGTTCGACGACACCAGACCATGAAATNTNNCGAGCGCTATCGTAGCCNGACTCTCCCAACATAGCAGNCNTCGTTCGATTGNCGGCCAACGAATTAATTTCTGAAGCGATNGATTCCGCTTCTGGTTGGCANACGGCACCGTTNACATCATGNTTGACNAACTCTAANGGNCCTCCAGAATCTTCCGCNGTGATGACGGGTCGATGTGCCAGAAAAGCTTCCAAAGTTACGTAACCGTAGTCTTCATCATAAGGCACATATATAACTGCCAGCGCCTTAGAATATAAGTCAATCAGATCTTTGTCAGACACTTGTCCTAAAAATTCTATTCGTTGCTCCATTCCTGATTGCTCTACTATTTGTTGAATCTTTTGTCGATAGGTTCCATCACCAACGATTAGTAGTCGGATAGGTTTGTCAACATGCTGCATGGCTTTAACAGCGAGTTCCACCCGTTTAACGGATTCAAGCCGGCCGACTGAAAGGACGTAGTTTCCATATTCTCCACTCCGAAGTTGCGAAGCCAGTCGAGGAGGATGATATAGAGGGTCAGCGGTTATGCCATTGAATTTCTTTAACCTTGCCGCCGTGTTCTTAGCGTTCGTGAAAAGTCTGCGACATTCACCTAGCATTTTTCGATCTAATTGCATGAGCGTATTGCGCAGTCCGACGTCACCTTCGATGTGCTTGAAGTCCGAGTACGGTGTACCGCATAAATCATAGGCTGCTCGGTATTGGTGAATGATCCATGAAACCTTGCATGGGTGACGCACGAAGTAGGAAGGAAATTTTAGGCCGATAGCCAAGTCAATTGGTTGCCCGGTACTTTCACTTAGGTCCAATAAGCGCCAGGCACTTGCGTGAGCAATGATTTCTTCCTTTGGGTACCACTTAAATGGCACGCTTATCAATTCTGCTTCGTAACCGTGCACCTTGAGTTGTTTGACCAACTCCCGTGCATGGAATTCCGCACCACCCTCGATAAAGGGAACCTGCGCTTGACAGACGACAATCTTCTTCACCATCATCGGCGTGTTTGACTCATAACACCCGCACGGCGGAAGCCGCAAAATAATGAGTGTCTGCTCTGATTCTCTGGATCACGCGCATCGTACCAGAATCACCAGATCGCCACAAATTAAGAGGTTGCAGCAGTAGAATCTGTTTGGGAAGTTTGTTTTAGATTGACCAAAAATATTGATTCCAGAAGGTTTGACTTACCTTCAACAGGTTCGTTAACATTCAAGCGTTGGGCGTGAGAGATAAATAAGCAGTGGGCGGTTTATATCCGCTTCTGGCATCAGGCCTTTTTTTTATGTTTTTGCTTGAGAAAATATTCACAATCTCGTTGCGNGAAGNCTTCTTCATTGATGGGGAATGGAGGACNTTCTGACNAAAGNGCGGGCGCAGATTGTNAATGAGTTAATTTCTCNTGTAATTCGCGCNCACCAGAAATTTCTGAGCCTCGATCAGACACCTCTGCTGAAAGCNNCNCAGGTAATNCACGACGCCTTCATACGTGAGAANAAGCTGTTGTTATTTGGCAACGGCGGCAGTGCGAGTGATGCACAGCATGTCGCNGCCGAATTTGTTGGNCGTTTTATGCGTGATCGTAATGCTTTACCTGCGATTGCCTTGACTGCTGATACNAGTGTCGTGACTGCTGTTGCNAACGACTANGGATATGAACATGTNTTTGCGCGCCAAATCGAGGCNCTAGGNCGTNCAGGCGATGTAGTTATAGGAATTTCNACAAGTGGTGAGTCGTCTAATGTGTTAGCGGCTTTCAAAGTNGCGACTCAAAGAGGACTNACNTGTATCGGACTNACAGGTCTGGATGGNGGNGTGATTGGACAAGCTGCGGATATCCACATTGTAGCGCCCGATGATTCAGTACCGNGTGTGCAGGAATTGCATCGCACAATTCTGCACATCATTTGTCAATTGGTTGAACAAGATCAGGAANCTTGAGNAATAGGGTCGACTGAATGGCTTTACACCGAGTTCGTCGAGGCTTGCGGCTTCCGATCNCCGGTGCGCCCATTCAGCAAATAGAGTCTGGAAAATCTACNCAAACGGTCGGACTNATTGCGGAGGATTATGTNGGCTTACGACCCACTATGCATGTGACCGNTGGTGACAGTGTTCGNCGTGGACAGTTGCTAATGGAGGATAAGAAGAATNCNGGAGTTAGGNACACTTCGCCTGCTGCTGGAACNGTGAGNGCTGTTCATCGNGGTGNTCGGNGGGCTCTNTCTTCCATTGTTATTGATGTGGATCGTNCTGACCATGAAGGAAGCTCAANAGGTGCTGACGAAGTAAGTTTTAGCTCGTTTTCTGGACGGCATCCNAATGGTTTAACCGGTGATGAAGTACGTGAATTGCTCGTGGAATCNGGGGCATGGCTGGCATTACGTGGGCGNCCATTCAGTCGAGTAGCAAANCCTAATCANCGACCACACTCGATATTTGTGACCGCGATGGATACAAATCCATTAGCTGCNGATGTGAACGAGGTAATACGTGGTTCGGAAGATGCGTTTGAACGAGGGTTGTTTGCCNTCGCAAAACTNACTGAAGGTCNAATTTTTGTTTGCNCGGGNGTCGACANCCANTTTCATCTGCCAGATTTNAGCCNGTTACAACATGAACAATTCGAGGGGCCTCACCCAGCCGGGGTCGTTGGTCTGCACATTCACANNTTAGANCCGGTCGANCGGAGCAAGATGGTTTGGCATCTCAACTATCAAGATGTCATTGGTATTGGGANGCTCTTTCANACGGGNAGCTTATCGGTTAGTCGTATTGTGTCNCTTGCTGGCCCGTCAGTAATGCGGCCTCGNCTTGTGCGGACNAGNNTNGGNGCGTCNCTAGCTGNACTCGTTGATGGAGAGTTAATCGCTGGAGAGCATCGAATTATTTCGGGTTCNGTGTTCTCGGGGCGCAGAGCGCCCAGTGGGGAGTCTGGATATCTTGGTCGTTACCATTTGCANGTCTCGGTAATTGCNGAAGAGCGCANGAGAGAATTTCTTGGATGGTTGGCNCCTGGNTTCAATAAATNTTCAATCGGCAATACTTTTATNTCTCGATTACTACCCGGTAAGCAGTTTGCGTTTACTACGTCGACTCAGGGCTCTAAGCGAGCAATTATTCCTATTGGTGTTTACGAACGAGTTATGCCGATGGATCTGCTACCTACNTTTTTGGCAAGGGCCATAGTTATGCGCGATNCGGAACGAGCAGAAGAATTGGGTTGCNTAGAGTTAGATGAAGAAGATATGGCCTTGTGTAGTTTCGTGTGCCCNGGNAANACCGATTTTTCCACGCCCCTGAGAGACGTGTTGAAAGAGCTTGAGAAGGAAGGGTAACCAGTTTTTGTTTCGCGGAAGATCTTTATGAAATTGCTGAGAGCGCTACTCGATTCACAGGCTAAGCATTTCAAAAAAGGTGGGAAATTAGAGGCGTTGTATCCGCTGTACGAAGCGAACGACACCTTTCTTTNTACGCCGGGTGAGGTCACGAGCGGTGCGTCTCATGTGCGCGACGGTTTNGANCTCAAGCGGATNATGGTAACNGTTGTTCTTGCGTTGTNGGGCTGTGTGTNNATGGCGATGTANAACACTGGCTATCAGGCGAATCTTGCTATTTCTCANGGTGCATTGCCATTAGCAAACTGGCAGTCGNACGTTTTNCANGANTTNGGATGGACGTTTACCCCCGATAGTGTAAGTGCNTGCATTGCACATGGTGCTCTCTACTATTTACCNGTNCTCCTGGTAACTTTTGCCGTAGGGGGCGCTTGGGAANTGTTGTTCGCAAGTGTGCGCCGGCACGAANTTAACGAAGGNTTCNTAGTGACCGGAATGTTNTTCCCCTTGGTGCTTCCAGTAACGATTCCGCTGTGGCAGGTGGCGTTAGGAATTTCCTTTGGTGTGGTNATTGGNAAGGAGATTTTCGGTGGCACCGGGATGAATNTCCTCAACCCAGCACTGACGGCCAGAGCGTTTGTCTTTTTTGCTTATCCAGCTGAGATGTCAGGGNATTCTGTTTGGANCGCCGCAAGCACNGGGAGCGATGGCGTAAGTGGTGCNACNTGGTTGGCNGAGAGCGCTGAGACNGGCGCGGTTGCGTTTACCCAAGGTTTAACTTTCTGGGATGCTTTNATGGGATTCATNCCAGGGTCGATGGGNGAAACGTCAGCCCTTGCCTGTCTAGTAGGTGCAATTGTTTTGATCGTTACACGGATAGGCTCGTGGCGAATCATGATAAGTGTTGCGCTCGGTACAGGCCTGATGGCCTGGCTATTCAATNTCGTCGGNTCTGATACGAATCCAGCATTCGCAGTTAGTCCNGCTTGGCATTTTGTGCTCGGGGGCTGGGCTTTTGGGACTGTGTTTATGGCTACCGACCCGGTATCNGCNCCTTCGTCCGANTCGGCCAGATACGTNTACGGATTTTTGATNGGNNTCTTGGTTGTATTGGTTCGAGTGGTTAACCCAGCTTATCCAGAGGGTATGATGCTCTCGATTTTGTTTATGAATTTGTTNGCGCCTGTTTTGGATTATTTNGTTGTGAGGNCCAACGTAAAACGACGCAGAGCTCGATATGCAACATAGTGCAAGCTACAACATAAAATTTGCGACCGCATTATGTGTGGTATGTGCNGTGATTGTCTCTCTAGCCTNTGAGATGCTTCANACGCGATACGAACTGAATGCNGCGCTGGATAAGCAGCGGAATGTGCTGATTGTTTCTGGTCTGGCTGACGAGNATGAAGACCTTTCGAGAGAAGAGGTTGAAGCTCGGATTTCCAATATACAGACGGTAATCATCGACTTGCAGACTGGTATGCCGGTAACCGANATCGATCCGGGCACATTTGACCAACGGAAGCAAGCCACAAATCCTTTGACGAGTCGTGAGGCGCCTGACAATCGTGCCCAAGTGCAAAGGTTGCCAGAGCATGTAATGGTCTATGAAGCACGTGGATCAGATGAGACCCTGAGTATGGTGGTATTACCGATTGAAGGAATGGGTCTTTGGTCAACACTCTATGGATACATTGCGCTTGACGCCGATCTCGAAACGATTCTGGGGCTCACGTTTTACGAACATCGGGAGACGCCTGGACTTGGTGGTGAGGTGGATAATCCGCGCTGGAAGGCGCTTTGGCCTGGTCGTCGACCGTTCGATGAGAATTTGCAACCCGTGATTTCTGTTATCAAAGGCCGTGCAGGCTCGGTCAATGAGGACCCGTACAATGTTGATGGTCTATCGGGTGCGACGATTACAAGTCGAGGAGTGGACCACATGCTGAAATTTTGGCTTGGAGCAGAGGTATTTGGGCCCTATTTGCAACGCATCAAACAAGAGAGAGAGGCCAGCTAGTGGCAAATAGCGTTAAACGAACGTTGGTTGATCCATTGTTTAATGACAACCCAATCACCCTACAAGTGTTAGGTATTTGCTCCGCACTCGCAGTCACGACACGTATGGATACGGCTCTTGTGATGAGTGTTGCGGTGATTGCGGTTCTAGCATTTTCGAGTTTGTTCGTTAGCTTGTTACGTAATCAAATTCCCACAAGTATTCGCATCATTGTTCAGTTGACCATCATCGCGTCACTGGTGATTGTGACCGATCAAATTTTAAAGGCTTATGTATTTGAGATTTCAAAACAGTTAAGCGTCTTTGTCGGATTGATCATCACAAACTGCATCATCATGGGTCGGGCAGAGGCCTATGCAATGCAAAATACGCCATCGAAGAGTTTGATTGATGGCATTGGCAATGGATTGGGTTACGGCATCATTCTCATGGCAACGGCATTTTTACGCGAATTGCTTGGATCCGGGTCCGTGTTTGGTGTGCCGGTCTTGCCTCTTGCGACTGAAGGTGGTTGGTACAACCCTAATGGTTTGATGGTGCTGGCCCCAGGCGCCTTTTTTATTATTGGATTTTTCATTTGGATAATCCGTACGTGGAAGCCAGATCAAGTTGAGGCAGATTGACATGCTTGANCATTACTTGAGCCTAGCNGTTAAGGCNNTCTTTGTAGAGAACATGGCGCTCGCATTTTTTCTTGGCATGTGTTCTTTCTTGGCTGTCTCCCGAAAGGTGGAGACCGCTTTGGGGTTAGGCGCTGCAGTTATCTTCGTACTAACGGTCACGGTGCCGATGAACAATATCATTTATCGGTATCTGTTGGCTGACGGCGCACTCGCGTGGGTTGCTCCTGGCCTTAGCGCCTACAATTTATCGTTTTTGGGATTTCTCACCTATATAGGCACCATCGCAGCGATGGTGCAAATTGTGGAAATGACAATCGATCGTTTGGCACCAAAACTATACGGAGCACTTGGAGTGTTCTTACCGCTCATTGCTGTGAATTGTGCCATTCTCGGCGCGTCACTTTTTATGGTAGAGCGTAATTACGGACTAGCAGAAAGCACGGTGTTTGGTTTCAGTTCCGGCCTTGGCTGGGCCTTGGCGATCGTTGCGCTTGCAGGAATCCGGGAGCGCCTTCGCTATAGTAACGTGCCAGCTGGTCTTCGAGGCCTCGGTATCACGTTTATCTTGACCGGTCTGATGGCGATCGGGTTCATGGCTTTTTCTGGCATTCAGTTGTAATTGGAAGACGTAAGGAATCAGATTTAATGGTAACCGTCGGCCTTGGCGTTTTGATGTTCACGTTCGTCATTGTATCGCTGGTCTTTGTTCTGCTGGCAGCTAGGCGGAGCTTGGTTGCGACCGGCGACGTGACGATTGTCATCAATGATGACCCGAGCAACACTTTACAGACCGTGGCTGGTGGGACGTTGCTCNGNACGTTAGCTACTAACAAAATTTTTATTCCCTCGGCTTGCGGTGGGAANGGAACCTGCGGTGTGTGTACTGTCAAGGTCAACGATGGTGGCGGTGCAATATTACCGACTGAGCTCAGCCATGTTTCTCGAGGTGAGGCACGAGAAGGTGTTCGGCTCTCTTGTCAGGTGAAGGTCAAGCAGGACATGAAAATCGAAGTGCCACCGGAAGTGTTCAATGTCCGAAAGTGGACCTGTAAGGTGCGGTCCAATCACAATGTGGCCACATTTATTAAGGAGTTGGTGCTCGAACTCCCAGTTGGTGAGAACGTACCATTTCGTGCAGGTGGTTACATTCAAATCGAATGTCCGCCAGGTGTTGTTCCTTATCGTGATTTCCAGATAGAAGACGAGTACCGAACTGACTGGGATAAGTTTGATCTTTGGCGATACACTTCGACTGTTGAAGAGCCAGTCGTAAGAGCGTATTCGATGGCTAACTACCCGGAGGAGAAGGGTGTTATTACGTTGAACGTGCGGATAGCATCGCCACCACCGCGTGGTCCTGAAGGTATTCCACCCGGGAAGATGAGTTCCTACATGTTTAGTTTAAAGCCTGGTGATGACGTGGTCATTTCAGGTCCTTTTGGTGAGTTTTTTGCGAAGGAAACTGATGCTGAAATGTTATTCATTGGGGGTGGAGCAGGAATGGCACCGATGCGGTCACATATTTTCGATCAGTTTTTTCGACTGGGAACTTCGCGAAAGATCTCTTTTTGGTACGGTGCTAGGAGTTTGCGCGAAGCATTTTACGTCGACCACTTCGATAAGATCCAAGACAAGTTTCCAAACTTTGACTGGCAATTAGCGCTGTCTGAGCCGCTCCCTGAGGATGCTTGGAAGGGCAAGACTGGATTCATTCATCAGGTAGTCTACGATAACTATTTAAAAGATCATGCAGCACCTGAGGATGTTGAGTACTATCTCTGTGGACCACCGATGATGATCAAGGCTTGTATGGAAATGCTTGATAACCTTGGCGTCGAACCTGAGAACATCCTGTTTGACGACTTCGGTTAACCAGACGACTTTTTTTGGTGGCGCAAGTTTACGTGTTAGGTGGCCTAGTTTCGGTTTTCATTATTTCAGGCCGACTGTATATGACCAGTGGTGTTACCTCGTTCAGTCGGACTTTTCTTTTTAGTGTTATTGCAACTGCAGCATCCATCGCCTGTAACTCACAAGATCCCTCTGAACAGGTTTTTACTGGTTCCACCATGGGGACGACCTTTAGGGTCAGCGTTATCCAGGAAGGGATTTCCGATACATCGTCTAGCGATATTCGAAGAACGATAGAGGCCGAACTTGATGGTGTCGATCGGATGATGTCGCATTATCGACCAGAGTCCGAGTTATCTCGGTTTAATGCCTTTCGTGACACGCAGCCGTTTCCATTCACAGCGGGGACGTTTGAAGTCATTAAACAAGGGCAGGAGCTCGCAGCGCTCACTGATGGTGCTTTTGATATTACGGTTGGTCCCTTAGTGACTGCGTGGGGTTTCGGGGTTGAGCAACACAACCTTCCGCCACCGAGAGCAACGATTGTTGAATTGCTTAAACACAGCGGTCACGATCAACTGCATCTCGATGTTTCTGCAAAGAGCGTTCGTAAACAGGATCCCTTAATCGGATTTGACCTATCAGCCATAGCCAAAGGTTATGCGG
>NZSH01000052.1 GCA_002696705.1 Woeseiaceae bacterium
TGGATGCCAAGTTGATCGAAGCCTGTTGAGCCGCCTTCTGGTGTGTAGGCAATGCAGGTGGATACACCGGTCAGGTTG
The DNA here is from genome assembly GCA_002696705.1 of Woeseiaceae bacterium. Taxonomy (GTDB): domain Bacteria; phylum Acidobacteriota; class Vicinamibacteria; order Vicinamibacterales; family UBA823; genus UBA8106. Next base: position 79 of record NZSH01000052.1, read on the forward strand.
CGGCAGGGCCGCACGCTATCCNTGAGAAAGGCGGTGTAGAGATCCAGTCGATCGCGAAGGTTAGGNACCATNCCAGAAAGTCTNGTCTTGANATTGTGAANATCAGCNTNGGGNGAGCGAGCCATAATNGCGATGACTGCATCNGCGGAAGATNGTTTTAGNNGCNAAGGTGACTCNTTCTTAATCGTGTCGATAAAAGTNCGCATTGATAAGCCGTGNCGGGTTAGGCAGGCAATNCCGATTGCGANCCAGAACACGAGCCGGGCTTTCCTNACGATTGCTAGGGTGACACCAACTGTTGCACCGAAGGCGAGTAGGCCNGCGAAGGCTCCCGTNCCAGCCTCGTCGATGCCNATTCTGAGAGGCACAAATTTAAATNNAATGGTGATAAANCGATTCGCCGTTTCTAACAGTAGTGCGTCAAGCCANCTTGGGGTGTCGCCCGTGATAAGCGCNAGGGCGAGNNCNACTTCAGCGACCGCAGCGATGTGGAATAGCGCATATAGCAACGTCAGAGTAATAACTCCGGTCCAACTTCTCGGATACAGATCATGTATCCGNACNTCAAATGCTTTTAGGCGCGAAAGCCACAACTCGAGCCANTTTGTTTGTGGCAGATATNGCGCTGACCAGTTTAGGGCGGGTTNAGCGACTAGGACACGCTTCCAGAGGATGCTGTGGNTCNCGGTTAANATGACGAGNAACCCAANAAGTGTTGCGCCACCCATNATCCANAATGNTGGTGGCGCCTCAAATTGAATCAAAGCCGCTCCAAATCCGAGCACGAANATNACTCCNACTGAAAGAGAGTAAAGGAAATTTTCCACCGCGAGNGCTGCGGTTGCTGTTCCTANCATGCTTCGATCAGCAGCGAGGAAAACCTTGGTGGGTTCACTTGCCAANAGGCCGAGTGGTGTAATATTTCCGACCGCATCACCNGCGAGAATTGCAGGAAATGCCTGNGTAAANGATAACNNGCGTGGNCCATTAAAGCAGTGAATCCANNNTAATGTNCGTAGCGTGTATCTGAGTCCGGCGAGTGCAAGGATGACCGCGAATCCCCACCCNACATTGGCGATGCCNGAGTAAATATCAGNAGTGCCTGCTTGGCGCACTATGAAAATGAAGAGGCCCAGNCCTAGTAGAACGACGAGCGTGCGAAACGGCAATGTTCGTCTTAAATATGCCAAAATNTTCGAGGGAGTCATCTCANGATGGCTGNGTTTGGTTAATCATNTAAGNCGACGGNATATTTATAATCACCCAGNTNCGCNGTGCAAGACATCTGCTTGCGACTGGGTGNANTCCCCTTACATAATCTATGGCAATGTTTCCTGANACTTTCCACATGCCCGTGGCCATCATACTACTCGGCGGNGGNTTTTTNGCCTGCTTCCTTGGGTACCGGTTGTTCCGTTTTATACTCCTGGGCTACGGNTTAGTNACAGGTGCCNTCNTTGTTANTCAACTGAACTTGAACTTTCCNGAAACTTGGATGGNNATTACCGCTNCCATCATCGGTGGCCTCATNGGTGCTGCNCTATTCCTTGCTGTCTACTTTGTAGGAGTGGCCGTTGCAGGNGCCGGCCTTGGAGTGCTGGCTGTCCATTTAGTCTGGACCCAGCGATCAGATGATCCCCACCTTNTGGTCATTATATTGATGGCCATNGTTGGNGTCTTCACGGCACTGGTGTTTCAACGGTATGTAATTATTNTCNNTACATCGTTTACGGGGGCTTNGCTCAGCCTTGTTGCGGTNNTNGCACTTTTNGGNCATGTCAATNTNACGGAGGCTCTTGGCAGTCNTAAGGAATGGANGTTAGANNCANTCNAACGNATCTCGGNGGAACGTGNAGTCTTNTTCGCCTGGCTCGNTTTGAGCCTCCTTGGGGTTTTTGTGCAGTTAAGAAAGACAAGCNCTGGTAAGCATAAGAAACAGAAGAAGTGAGTATCGNTTGACGGTNCCTTGCGGGTTCCGTTACCATGCACACTTTAGTGCCACACACGCTTTATAATGTGTGAAGACTAAGAATTACGATCCTCAGTAGCTCAATGGTAGAGCATCCGGCTGTTAACCGGAGGGTTGCTGGTTCGAGTCCAGCCTGAGGAGCCAAATAGGCGTACATCCCATCNATGTTTTACTTGTGACAGCCAGTGAAAAACGGNTTTANTGAAAAAGNCGAGTTTTGTTTAGTCGTGTAACAAGAGGAGAATGAAGAAATGGCAGCCTATNCTTGCGAAAAATGTGGCATGAGNGTTGGAACCATGACCTGTGGNANCTGNGGNAAGGAACTTGCTCACGACACNGTGACNTTGGATGATGGAAAGTCCGTGCATGTGTCCAAGTGCCCTGATGGNCATGGAATGGTCAAGTCACCACAGTGNTGNGGCCAAGACATGGTCTGTCCGNNTTAATNTTTATCGTNCGCAACAAATNGCGTAGCAATGAATTNTTATTANGTTTTGACGGTAAGTGTTGTANGGTCCTTCATTATNAATACNGCATCGGCNGGCTTGCGAGNGCNATAGCGGTAGCAATATCTGGAAGTGTAGTTAACNGCTCAATGACACGGGAATATTCAACACGTCAGTTGTTGCCCAGCNTCATCCTTCTGCTGCTGGGNTGCNTGTTATTTACAGGGTGTTCNAAAGCCGGGGCAAGNCCGGACCAGCCAATTGCATTTTCTCATCGGATACACGTTGAAAATCAAATCGATTGTTCCTATTGTCATGATTATTACGAAGATTATGACGTAGCTGGGATNCCTCCTGTTGCAACGTGTGTCGACTGTCATTNACTNATGTTCGAGGAAGAGCCCACTGCCGATCTTGAAAAAATATTCGAGTTCGCCGATGCCGGAACAGAAATTCCTTGGGTTCGGCTTTACGAGCTTCCCAAGTACACNCATTTCAGCCACAAATGGCACGTGCGNGCGGAGCTTGANTGTCAAACTTGCCACGGTGANATTGGCACCAGTGACCGAGCCGTGCAGCATATGGTCTATAACATGGATTGGTGTNTGACTTGCCACGAGGAACAAGCGGCCTCAGTGGATTGCGTGACGTGTCATAAATGAAACGACGAGATTTTTTAAAGAATACGGTTGTAACTGGGACGGCNGGGGTGCTCTTTGATGCNTGTGCACCACCGGGTTCTGATCAGATTATTCCAATCCTNATTCCNGAGGAAGAGTTCATTCCTGGAGTTGAGGAATTTNACCCGACCAATTGTGTTGAATGNCCTGGCGGTTGTGGGTTATTGGCACGAAAGATGGATGGACGTCTGGTGAAGATCGAAGGCAATCCGGCGCATCCGATTTCTCGTGGGGCCAGTTGTGCTCGTGGTCAGGCGCTGCCGCAGGCGATGTACCATCCCGACCGAGTTCGTGGACCACTTATTCGAGAAGGTGCACGTGGTGCAGGTCAATGGCGTAACGTTTCTTGGGANGACGCGATTGAACGACTGGTCTCGGAGCTGGCTGCCGTTCAAGAGGATCCTAANAATNCGCTTGCCTTTCTAACTGGTGCCTTGCGTGGACATCGTCTNGATATGGTNCGACGTTTTACCTCAACGNTNGAANCAACACGCCATTTGGTNCATGAACCGTTNGGTGACGGTGCAGTNCTCCGTGCGCATGCNTTGACTACAGGTGTCGAAGAATTNTTTGCCTATGATCTCGAAAACGCGAACTATCTTGTGACCGTTGGGGCGTCGGTCCTCGATGCTTCTCGTTCGCCNGTCCGATTTGGTCGNGGCGTTGGNCATCTTCGTCAAGGACGTCCTGGNAGNCGGGGCAAACTGGTTGCTGTNCAGCCACGTTTGTCTACCACCGCAGCCGCNGCCGATGAATGGTTNCCAGCACGACCCGGTAGTGAAGCGTCTTTNGTGTTGGCTTTGGCGCATGTGATCTTACGGGATGAACTATACGACACAGGTTTNATTGAGAATCGCACGAGCGGTTTTGAAGAATTTCGTGCTCGGGTGTTGGCTGACTTCGATCCAGAACTTGTTGCAGGAATGGCAGGGGTGTCAGTTGAAACGTTAGAACGCGTCGCGACTGAAATGGCGATGNATGGTCCGACGATTGTTGTNGCTGGCGATGCTGCGGTAACTGGTCCAANNGGACTNGGTACNGCTGTTGCNGTGGATCATCTGAATGCCNTNCTCGGAGGCTTTGGTAAGAAAGGTGGAATCTTTTTTAACCAAGANCCACCCTTCTCAGAGTGGCCGTCATTGGAAACGGTTGTGCCAGCNCCAGAAGCACTNTTCGCTAACCTAACCAAAGANAGTGACGCTTCGTCAGGNATTCGAGCCTTNCTAATCTCGGACACGAATCCAGTACACACACTGCCTTCATCGGCGGGGATTGATNGCTTCCTTTCCGAGATTCCATTCGTNGCATGTTTTACCTCGTTCGTTGACGACACGGCTCAGATGGCCGACCTTATCTTGCCAGAATCTACTCCGTTCGAACGTTTTGATGACGATGTTCCATCACCAAGTGTTGGCATTCCTGTGGCCACTTTGTCGGCACCAATGTTCAGTCGCCCACTGTACGACACAATGTCGATGCCTGACGTCCTNCTACGAGTNGCGGCCGGATTAGGAGGAACGGTTGCCGAGGCTTTCCCTTGGGCCTCTTATGAGGAGGCGCTTCGGGCAGCATGGTCNGGGTTGCATGCGGNCTCTCGTGGTTCTGTTNCAGAATCGACCGAGCGGCGTTTTTGGNCTCGAGCGCTGGCTGCCGGNGGGTGGTGGGACGAGGANGTCGCTTTAAANGCTGACTGTNTGACGTCGGATGGACTGTACCGNTTCGAACTCCCTGCACTTGAATCAATCGGCNTGGACANGACTGCTGCAGGAGATACNTCNCGGTTTACGTTNTACGTTTATCCTTCGACGGCCTTCGGTGACGGACGCAGTGCACACCTACCNTTTCTNCAGGAACTGGCTGACCCTATGACAAGTGTNCGATGGGGTTCTGTTGTGGAATTAAATGCGTCCACTGCCTCCGAATTAAACATTTCTGACGGCGATCTTGTNGAGATTACCTCTGATACGGGCAGTCTTCGGGTAAGAGCACAGNTAACACAAGGTTTAAGNCCTGACGTTGTGGCGCTTTCTGCAGGTCAAGGGCACGGTGAATACGGCCGGTACGCACGCGGNCGNGGTGTAAATCCNTTTTCACTGTTGCAGGCGACCACCGGCAGTGATTTGTNTGANGNGCCGCTTCAGGCGACGACTGTGCGANTNANAANAATTNAGGAGACAAGCTAANCATGCCGACTTGGGGGATGNCGATTGACCTAGATCGATGTNACGGATGTGAAGCATGCGTGGTTGCTTGCCGNNCTGAAAACAATGTCGCTCCCGCTGGTCCAGAACAGGCTGCTNTTGGGCGANCGGTNGANTGGATGAGAGTGGAGCGACACGTTNAAGGTGAATTTCCTAACGTCCGGACTCGNTTTGTGCCGGTGCTCTGTGTGCACTGTGACGATGCTCCNTGCGTCAGTGTTTGTCCNGTTTCTGCGACCTACGAAAACCCNGAAGGNCTCAACGCACAGATTCACCCACGGTGCATCGGTACACGCGCCTGTGCCCAAGCGTGCCCCTATACCGTGCGTTACTTTAATTGGGGTACGCCCAAGTGGGATGCNCCGCTTGAGCAGACCATAAATCCAGATGTCGCAGTTCGGTGGAAGGGCATCATGGAAAAATGCACTTTCTGTGTGCAGNGAATCCGCCGTGCNAAAGATNAAGCGCGAGAAGACGATCGACCGATAGCTGACGGCGACGTACAACCAGCATGTGCGCAGGCGTGTNCGGCTGAGGCGATAGTTTTTGGTGANCTCGATGATCCGGAAAGTGCNGTCTCGAAACTATCTGAGAGCNCGCGNGCGGAACGTCCACTCGAAGAGCTAGGTACCGGGCCTCGGGTGTTTTACCTTAAGGAAGGGGATTGGCGTGGAAGCGTTGGACCGCAATCAAGCGATTGAAGATTCACTGCTCCGGCCAGTTTTTCAAACTAGCCGNAAACTCTGGNTCGTGGTCGCNATGTTGCTTGCGGTCATNGCATNCGGTGGTTTCCAATGGGCTCACCAGTTGAAAGAGGGNCTGATTGTCGCTGGCATGAACCAGCCAGTTTATTGGGGCCTCTANCTCACGAACTACGTTTTCTTTATNGGAATCAGTCATGCTGGAACATTGATATCGGCAATCTTGCGTCTAACAGACGCTGAATGGCGACGCCCCATCACACGAGCAGCGGANGCCATTACTGTGTTTGCNCTCTTAATGGGCACAAGTAATGTCCTCTGGCATCTGGGNCGACCGGAGTTAATNTACATACCGATGCTTCACCCACAACCNTTGTCGCCANTGATTTGGGATGTTGCATGTATATCGGTGTACTTAATGGGNAGCATCACCTATTTGTATCTGCCGCTTATTCCTGATCTGGCCTTATTGCGAGATCGGAGCCCTCGGCTGCGATGGNTGTATAGNTGGTTATCGCTGGGTTGGCAAGGGACACCGAAGCAACACAAACTACTTGANCGCGCGATTGGGTTTATGGCGGTCGCCATCATTCCTATCGCCGTATCTGTGCATACGGTTGTTTCNTGGGTGTTTGCGATGACCCTTGTACCTATGTGGCATAGTGCGATCTTTGGACCGTATTTTGTGGTCGGCGCCATCTTCAGTGGTATCGCAGCGTTNCTNATTGCNATGGCCATTTTNCGCAAGGCGTTTCATCTCGAGCCATTTTTTAGNCCTATTCATTTCAACAACNTNGGNCTACTCATGNTAACGATGGCGTGCCTCTGGCTGTACTTCACGTTTGCTGAGCATATGACTGTCTGGTACGGAAATGAACCCGACGAAGTTGCGGNTTTGANTTCGAGGCTGTCAGGAGCGTTTTCGACGCCATTTTGGACGATGATAACTTGCTGCTTCGTTATTCCCCTTTGCATCCTTTCATTCAANCGGACNCGAACCATNATTGGNACGGTNATTGCNTCGTGNGCAGTTCTCATAGGTATGTGGCTTGAGCGATTTATTATCGTNATCAGTTCGGCGTCGTACCCGCGTTCAGAGTTCATGCATGATGGTGGCCTTTATAGTCCAGCNTTAGTTGANATCGCTCTAACAGCNGCCCAATTCGCTTGCTTTGCNCTGCTCTATATCGTCTTCGCTAAACTGTTTCCACTTGTCTCCATTTGGGAGNTCAAAGAAGGAGATCAGACGGAACTGGAAGCTGAGCTTACTGGAACTGNGGAAGCNCGGCTTTAANNACACTATGCTAGGATTCTCAACGGTNNGGNTCNCGCGANTTGGTTCNAGTTGCGGCANNTTTAGAAGTGAGGGAGATCGATGANGAAATTATTANTGTTGGTAGCCATCCTATATACAGGGGTACTAGTTGGGACGGCAACTCAGGAACGTGAGCCGTGGATCGTGCCTGAGGAAGAGAGAGCGGTCGAGAANCCACTGACATCTAGCGATGATCTGNTCGAAGAAGGTGCTGAGCTTTACAGAAAAAANTGTTTAATGTGTCANGGCGAGANAGGGAAGGGNGATGGACCCGCCACAGCTCGTATCAANCCAGCGCCTCCAGATCTCACCNCGNAGGCTGCCCGTGAACGGATGACCGANGGTGAAATNTTTTACAAGATCACCGTAGGCAAGAGACCTATGCGTGGTATGGAACGTAANCTCTCGGAAGATCAGCGCTGGAGCCTCGTCATCTTTGTTCGAAGNCTCCAGGGNGACTAANTTGTTGCCGGGCTCTTGGAGCAAGNGCTAGCCCGTTTNTATACCGTCATACCCTGTNAGTGTGGANCGGTGNCGACATCNGCATGATAGGAAATGCGATGTNCAATTTCGAGAGGAGCAGGCACGATGGTNCGTAACAGCGGCAAGGGTAAGCAACGATTACTAGATCGTCGCAGNTTTTTGGGTGTGGCACCCGCAGCCATNACTGCCGGTCTGGCTGTTCCAGCTACTGCACACTCAGCAGNACAACCGACGGTGGCAACCGACGCAATCACTGCCGCCGAAGAACTTGCCGGGCTCNACTTCACTGCCGATGANCACATGATGATGCTCAATGGACTCGATCGTAACAGGGAACGTTACGACGACCTGCGAGCNCTNGAGATTCCANNCNACACAGANCCGGCTGTGACGTTTCGGGCCCCNTTNGCTGGNCATTCNTTGNCTGGTGTTGCCACACCGCATGCGACCNTACCGCTTTCAAAGCANACNCTGCCTCCTGTTGGGACACCGGTGGAAGAGCTNGCTTTTCTGCCAGTAACAACNCTCGCNGNNCTCATTAGGCANCAGCGAATTTCGTCGANAGAGCTGACGATGNTGTACCTCNGCCGGCTCAAGCGGTATGGCGACTCTTTGAAGTGNGTGGTTACACTNACTGAGGAGCTCGCCTTGGACCAGGCGGCGCGTGCCGATNCAGAACTTCGTAATGGACAAAATCGNGGACCACTCCATGGAATTCCATGGGGTGCGAAGGATTTGTTGGCAACCAAAGGANTTCGCACGACCTGGGGAGCAAAACCTTACGAAACCCAAGTNATTGATCATGATGCAACAGTTGTCGAACGACTTAACGAGGCAGGNGCTGTTCTAGTCGCAAAACTTTCGATGGGTGCGCTCGCTCNNGGCGGTGTTTGGTTTGGTGGATCGACTCGGAATCCTTGGAACCTAGAGCGNAGTTCAAGTGGTTCGTCAGCTGGCCCCGGCGCTGCTACGGCCGCAGGACTCGTTGGATTTTCTATTGGCACTGAAACCCGCGGGTCGATNATTTCACCGTCGGCAGCGTGTGGTGTGACTGGGCTGAGACCGACGTACGGTCGCGTGAGCCGATACGGTGCGATGGCTCTTAGTTGGACTATGGACAAGATAGGGCCTATGTGTCGCTCTGTTGAAGATTGNGCGCTTGTTTTTAATGAGATTTATGGANCAGATGGACGNGATAACTCGGTGATTGATGCGCCCTTCGACTGGAGNCCGGANGGCCAATTAGCCGATCTACGGATCGGTTATATCCAACNGGAGTTTGAAGAACCACCAGCGAACNCGTCAGAGGAGNGTCGACAACGGTGGGAGGNGCAGCAGCCTGCCTTAGNGGCAGCCCTTGAATCGTTNCGCGGTGCTGGTGCCATACTCGATCCTATCGAGATGCCNGACTTTCCAACAAATGCNATTAGTTTTATCCTAACNGCGGAAGCCGCCGCCGCNTTTGATGATCTCACACGTAGCCGTGGGATCGATCGNCTCACATCTCAAGAANCGAATGCNTGGCCCAACACGTTNCGAACCGCACGTTTNATCCCAGCNGTTGAGTATATTCGCGCGCAGCGCGCTCGTACATTNTTGATGCGGCGAATGAATGACTTAATGTCCGAGTACGATGTCTTTATTTCACCATCGCGGAGTAACAGTTTAGGCATTACTAACCTCACGGGTNACCCNGCCATTGCTGTTAAGGCTGGATTTGCNGATGAGATGCCAGTNTCGCTCATGATAACCGGACGGTTATTCGANGAAGCCACTATTTTGCGTGCAGCATTNGCGTTTGAACGAGCGACGCCGTGGCATANGCAACATCCAGCACTTTAGTGTGACTGNAGCTATTCNGGAAGANGGGTNNGNCTNGGCTTGGCTTGCACGNCTCACCTTTGTCGNATAGCNAATTNTTGANTAAGTCTCGAACAGGGNTGCGTACCGTTCTGNNCTCGGTNCGATNACTAGNTAGTTTCNAAAGATTTTGTTAATAGTGATAAGGTGTCTAAAATTGTGCATCTAGACACTACGATTTAATGTTTTTTCTGAGAGGANCATTCATGCGAATTACGACACTCGCAGCTGTTGGTATTTGTATCGGTATTCTGAATATACAGATGGCGGGCGCGCAATCNGGAGGCAAGCAGATCATCGGACGCGACCCGGCATCGACTATGCCGTTCAGTCCCGCTGTGGTCGCTGGGGACTTTATNTANCTGTCTGGTTCCCTNTCGAGAGAGGGAAACTTNACAGAGCAGGCACATGCAGTCTTTGAGCGANTAGGTCAGGTGCTTGAACAAGCTGGTGCAGGGTTCGACCGGGTTGCCGCCGTAACAGTCTATTTGAAGGACACCAGTGATTTTCAGGCGATGAATGANGTTTTTCGANNGTACTGGCCNACTGAGCCNCCAACACGCNCAACNATTCAGGCAGACTTTGTGACACCNGATGCGCTCCTTGAGGTGTCTATGGTCGCGATTAAACCTGGTGCAGAACGCACGATCATTAAACCAGATGACTGGGCAGAAAACGNTAATCCGTACAGTTATGCAATTAAGTCAGGGGACACGTTATTCTTGGCNCACTTGGTCGGCAGAAACTATCGTGACAACTCGAATGTAGAGGGTGGGATTCAGGCCNAAACAGAAGCAATCTTCGANGCTGCTCGCCAATTGTTGGCTGAAGCAGNCATGTCNCTAGCCAACGTGGTGAGTTCNCGTGTTTTTCTTGGTGACTTCGACATGTTTGCNGACATGAATGCGACGTACCGAGAACAATGGCCAGATTTTCCACCAGCTCGAGCNACTGTCCTAGCGNNTGGACCTGGATCTAGTCCCCTTGGAATCACNCTCGTNGCGGTCAAGGGAGAAAGAGANCGGATCGTNCGNCCGAACCCCGATGGCACTCCTGGTCGGGTAAGTNCGATTCTTAGTCACGCTGTTCGAGTTGGGAACCGACTCTACTTGTCTGGGATGCTTGGTGTGAACGATGAGACTCGGACTGACACTCAGGCTCAAACGCGAGAANCANTGGCTACCATAGGGCGTACCCTNGATGCTGCNGGATTTGGCTTTGAGCATCTCGTTGATGGCATCGTNTACNTGACTGACATGAGCGAGTGGGGNGAGATGAACGTAGCCTACGTTGANGCAATCGGGAAGGACTTTCCGGCACGCGCNGCAGTGGGNACGGGTCTCGTGAGCAGTGATGGACGGGTAGAAATTATGTTCACCGCAGTTAGATAGGCGGTGAGGTTCATGGTGGTCACNGTTCGGCATTCCCTTGAGACCTCTGGTCAGGGAGANGCGCACGACCTNACATCNGTCCTGACGGCGGCNTTAGCCGACTCTAGTTTGGCTAATGGCATNGCGACGGTCTCGGTTGTNGGATCGACTGCNGGGATAACGACTCTGGAATTTGAATCTGGTGTTNTCCGNGATCTCAATGAAACTTGCGAGCGTCTGGCNCCTCGGATGGGCGAATACTTACACCATCTTCGTTGGGGGGATGACAACGGGTCTAGTCACGTCCGAGCGGCACTTCTTGGTCCGTCAGTCACAATTCCGTTCACTGATCGATCGTTGACCTTAGGAACTTGGCAGCAGGTTACACTCGTGGAGTGCGATACNCGGCCNCGTAANCGNGAGGTTGTCATTCANCTTATNGGAGATTGAATTAATAGCGGCTGGTCCATCATGNTCACGACATCACGTCCGGTTGAGGTAACTCGTGTTCGAAATGGTGTTCGCGATGCCCGTCGTGATTACGCTGCGACCGAAGAGCCGATGGAGATCAGGATTTTTGGCAAACCGTTCGCNGTTATTATGCGAACTCCTGGGCGCGATCATGATCTCGTNGCGGGTTTTCTTTTATCGGAGCAGATTGTTCATGGCTTAGATGAGATTAGCTTGATCCGTCACTGTACGGANCCGGACACACCCAACTTAAAGAACATCGTNGATGTAACGTTGCAAGGNGNGTTCCCAGTATCTCGGATTGAGGAGCGGCGCCAAGTTGTAANNAATTCGTCATGTGGTCTTTGTGGCCGTGTCACATTGGATTCANTGCANGCTGAAGTGCCANAAATTGNNGAGACTTGGNNCGTGGAGGGCNCCGCAGTCCTTCNATGGCCTTTCCGGNTGCGCCAAACCCAAGAAGCNTTTGAGCGGACTGGTGGCATGCATGCCGCNGGNNTTTTTGNAGCGTCTGGTGAACTCGTTGATGTAGCGGAGGACGTGGGTCGTCACAACGCTGTCGATAAAGTCGTNGGTCACATGNTGNTGACCGAACGACTGCCNCTTGCAACCTTCGCTTTAATGGTGAGNGGTAGGACATCATTTGAAATCGTGCAGAANGCGTTATTGGCTCGTATTCCTATCGTNGCAGCCGTNTCGGCTCCATCGACATTGGCAATCCAACTAGCTCAAGAGTCTGGTATCACGCTGATCGGGTTTGTTCGCGATGACAGTTACAATGTTTATTCGCATTCCGACCGAGTGGTCTNAGACTTCGACATGTGTGTTGCAGTGTTTGACCTATAATCCTTACGGTTTATCAACAAGAGAAGATGAGTGGTGAGGTGAAGAGTGTATAAGCCAGACAATCGAATTNCGTCNAGCGAATTGAGTCGACTGAGGTATCCGCGCTTGTTACTCGCTGGTGTACTNGTAATGAGTTGGCTCGGTTTTACTGAAGAAGCGTTGAAAGCGGCCTCAGTGCAGGAAACATCACTTGCGGAATCTGGAGTCGTANAGGTCTGGGAGGAGCAACTCACATTACCGACTTATCGTGTGGATCCCCCAGATACAAATCCGATGTTTTTCCGGAATGAAGTGTATCAAGGAGCCAAGAAGAAGATTTACCCTTACCCNTTTCAAGACAAGGTAACGCGGATTCGTGAGGACAAGACGTATCGGGCTCTGCATCTTGAAAACGATTACCTTTCACTGGTCGTGTTNCCTGAACTAGGTGGCCGATTGTTCACGGCCACTGACAAAACCAATGGTTATGATTTCTTTTATAGACAAAATGTTATTAAACCCGCGCTCATTGGTATGTTGGGCGCTTGGATTTCTGGTGGAATAGAGTGGTGCGTGTTTCATCATCATCGCAATACCACCTTCATGCCAGTCGACTATGCTCTTNAGGACAATNCTGACGGCAGCAAGACGGTTTGGATTGGAGAAACCGAACGGCGCCATCGGATGCGCTGGATNATCGGATTGACCCTNTATCCGGACCGTTCGTACATCGAAACAACAGTTAAGTTTTTTAACCGGACTTCTCAGGNTCATTCNATTCTTTACTGGGCGAACGTAGCNGTCCACGCTGATGATGATTACNAAGTGTTGTTTCCNNCNAGTGTGCAAATGGCGACCTATCACTCGAAGAATGATTTTATCCACTGGCCNATTGGACTCAGTGCTTATCAAGGCATCGANTATGAAGGGGTTGATCTCAGTCGGTGGCCGAATCATCCTGAGCCNATCTCGTTTTTTGCTTGGAATCTAGCTGANGACTTCTCGGGCGGATATGACCACGGTGAGAANGCGGGCNTTGTNCACGTTGGTGACCACCACGTTATGGCGGGCACGAAACTTTGGGAGTGGGGTCCNGGGNACCGNGGANGTTTNTGGGATCGGATCCTAACGGANGAAGACGGNCCTTACGCNGAATTAATGGTTGGAGGATTCTCTGANAATCAGCCTGATTANAGCTGGATCAAATCNCGAGAGGTAAAATCCGTTACTCACTATTGGTACCCTGTCCGCGGTATCGAAGGTTTTACCCAAGCNAATCTTCAGGCTGCGGTNAATCTGAAAGTTACCGACGANGTAGCATGGTTTGGATTTAACTCGACNGCCTACCATAGCGAAGCTCGGGCCGTGCTTGTCAGCGGGGACAAGGTNNTACTCGATCAGGNACTCTCCATCGGACCNGGCGATCCGTTTACCGCNAGCATTGAATTACCGGCNGATACGACAGTTACGGATNTAACAGTCACTCTTTTTGATGCNGCAGGGTTGGNNTTGATTAGTGACAGNCCNCGAGGCCCTGTTTCAACTCCGGANNTGCCTANACCAGCNGAGCCACCAAGGTCACCAGAGCAAATCGNNACNGTCGATGAACTNTACCTNACGGGGCTNCGCCTGCAGCAGATGCACAGNCCNCNTGTGCCGCCAGAGCCGTACTACGAGGAAGCTCTNCGACGTGATNCTGGTGATGTNCGAGTCAATACCATTGTTGGTGCAAATCTNAACAAGCGNGGANTGTTTAAGGATGCTGAGCGTNATCTNCGCACGGCGNTGGAACGCTTAACAGCTGGTTATGTCAGGGCTGGTGATACGGAGGCAGAGTACCAGCTTGGACTGNCNTTGCGTGGNCAGAGGCGATTNAATGAGGCGTANGAGCAATTNTANCGTGCNTCTTGGGATGCNGCGTTTCACTCGGCNGCGTTTTATCAATTAGCTGAACTCTCGATGCGTGACGGTNCNTGGAAACGTGCNNTNAATGAGATTAACCAGTCNTTATCTACTAACAGCCATGACACGAAATCGCTCGGTCTNAAAACAGCNATTCTCCGCAAACTCAATCGCNTNGACGAAGCAACNGCGACAGCGTTAAGGACGTTGGCCGTTGACCCGATGGACGTTCTTGCGCTTAATGAGCATTTTTTGATACTTCAAGCTGTCGGTGTAGACGTAACTGCTCTTGATGCGAGGCTTAGTTCCACTTTGAGGGACGACGCCGAGACTTACCTTGAACTTGCCAGCGACTATGGCAACACAGCGCTTTGGGAAGAAGGAATTACTGTCTTGGAGCGGCTGGTTGCTGCGGAAGTGCCTTTTGCTAGCACCTATCCGTTGGTCCATTACTATCTTGGTTACTTCTACGAACAATCCGGCGATGGGGAAAAGGCGAGGATTGCCTACACTCGGGCTGCCACGATGCCAACCGATTATGGGTTTCCATTCCGCTTGGAGAGCATTGATGTATTGGAACAGGCACTTCTTTTTCAAAACGACGACGATCGGGCACATTATTATTTAGGAAACTTATTGTATGAGATCCAACCTGACCGAGCGATTATCCACTGGGAGCAATCACGGTCCCTGGTCAAGGACTTTTCGACCGTTCATCGAAATCTTGGCTGGGCTTATTATCAGATGCGTGGAGATGTCGATGCGGCGATCGAGAGCTATGAGCAGGCGATTGCATTGGATGGGGATGATGACACACGCCTCTATGTCGAACTTGATGAATTATACGAGGCAGCGAATACGCCGATTATCAAACGGCTTGATATGGTTTCAGAGAATCTGGAAATCCTTAAGCAGCGAAGTGACAGTCTGCTCCGGGCTTTAATTGTTCAGGTATTGGCTGGCGAATACGGAATGGCTATTGAGGTGCTGGAGACGAACCAGTTCTTTGTAGCTGAAGGAGGAGGGCGAGTTCACAGTGTGTTTGTGGATGCGCATCTCTTGAGAGGATTGGTTAGGTTAACAAATAGTCAGTTTAAGGAAGCGCTAGAAGACTTTAACCGAGCTTCCGAGTATCCAGAAAATTTATCGGTTGCACGTCCAAGCAACGACCGACGTGCGCCACAGGTGGCGTACTTTACGGGGCTTGCGCATCAAGCGCTAGGTGCGAATGATGAAGCTGCTAAGTATTTTAGACGAGCCGCAGATCAATCAGGGACGAGCCGCTGGTTGGACACGCAGATCTACCAATCTCTAGCACTCAAGCAATTGGGTGAGGTCGATCAGGCTCGACAAGCGCTTGAGGCCATAACAGCTATCATTGAAGTTCGACTTGCTCGTACGGAAGAGGATTTAGACTTCTTTGCGAAATTTGGGACACGCCTTTCCGAGTCAGCCCTTCGCGCAAGAGACCTCTCAGTACTCGGGTTTGCCCAGTCGGCCCTCGGTTTGTCTGAGGCGGCGGCAGTGAGCCTTGGGAGTGCTGTAGATCTTGATACATCTCAATTATGGGCTCGGCATTACCTTGGAACTCTCCCCTAACTATCGGCGACATGTTCTCCTATTTTCCTGAGTTTGTTACACGCGCCACTACTCGAATCACGACGATAGCTGCAATATTTGTGTTGTGTGGTACGGGTGGGTATTTATCCGCGAGACCTGCGCAGCTCGGAGACGATATCTTCTTGCTTGACACAATCACGCTAACCATCCCGCAGGTTGACTACGAACCAGCGGTTTACTACCGCG
The DNA here is from genome assembly GCA_002696705.1 of Woeseiaceae bacterium. GTDB lineage: Bacteria > Acidobacteriota > Vicinamibacteria > Vicinamibacterales > UBA823 > UBA8106. Next base: position 16,108 of record NZSH01000052.1, read on the forward strand.
AAGGAGATCCTTACCCGCACGTTGATTTCCAACAAGTTGATCAGGAACGGATCATTAAGAAAGACCACACTGCTGTGCTGATGGAAAATCGATATATCAGGTTGATACTGTTACCTGAGATGGGACGAGTCTACTCCTTTGTGTACAAGCCGACCGGCCATGAAACCCTTTGGAGAAATGATGTGGTCACGGTCGGTGGAGCAGCGAACGACACTGGTTGGTGGCTCTGGATCGGTGGTATCGAGTACACGCTGCCTGGCGATGAACATGGGACCACTTGGGCGATGCCTTGGTCATGGGAAATCACCGAGGATTCTTCGCTCCGTAAATCCATCCGTATGCAGGTTCTTGAACCAAAGACGGGTCTTCAAGAATCTGTGGACGTTTCTATTGTGCGAAACAAGTCTTCTTTTGAGACGAGAATCCGTATTGCAAATACTACAAATCGACAGGTTGAGTACGCACACTGGATCAATCCACAGTGGGTGCCTGGTGGGCAGAATGTGTTGACCGATCGGACCGAGTTTATAATTCCGACGGATCAAATCTTAATCAATAAGCAGTGGCAGGAGAATTTGGGTCCGAGTCCACAGGCCTGGCACAACAATCCCCTCAGGTTTATTAGTGGTTGGAACAAAATGGGCGATCTAATGGCCGACGGTCTGACAGGCGGCTTTTACAGCGCATACTCTCACGATACCCAGGAGGGAATAGTCCGCGTTTTTGATTCCGACAAAACGCCAGGTGTAGATGTCTGGACCTACGGGTACCATCAGGCCCGAATTCCAATGAGTTCAAAAGAGCCGGGCGCTGGCTATGTTGAGATGTGGGGTGGGACTAGTCGGACTTATCCAAACGAACGACAGATACTCGCACCTGACGCCTTCATCGAGTGGACAGAACTGATGTATCCCTACCAGCAAACCCGCGGACTAACCTTTGCTGATGAAGATGTCGCGATCAGTTTTAGGATTGTCCTTGATGCGCACCGTGTGATCATTGGTTTATGTCCTGTCAGTGATTGGCAGGAGAGTCTGGAACTTTTAACTGGGTCGGAGGCTGGAGGTAAACCTTTGCGACGTTGGGATGTAACGGCCTCTCCCGAAACTCCCTTCTTTGTCACAATTAGTCTGGATGGTCTGACAGAGTCTGAACTCAATGAACTCCGCCTTCGAGTGGGTTCTGAACGAAACGGCTGGAAGATCATCGAAGTCGAAAAGTGGGTTCCAATACCTAACATCTAAAAAAACGTTTCTGTATCTGGTGGTTATTGAGATCGACTCATTCTTAGATGCCAGAAAAATTTCGAATACCGACACCAGTTTCCTACCTTACCTCGTGCGTTGCGTGGACTACCCATCTTTACACTGCCACAGGGGCCGTCTTTGCATTGCTGGCACTTCATGCCTTTGTTGCAGGCACACCGCGTGAAGGCTTTCTTTGGCTTTATGCTGCTGTTGTAGTTGACGCCACTGACGGCTGGCTGGCCCGCTTGGTTAAGGTTGACCAGCGTTTACCGTCGGTCGACGGAGTCCTGCTTGATTCCATAATTGATTACGTCACATTTGTCTTTGTCCCGGCGTATTTCGTTTATGCAATCTTATTGGTACCACCTGGCTGGAACGGCCTTTTGGCCAGTGCCATGATTTTGAGTAGTGCATATGGGTTCAGCCACCGGAATGCGAAGACAGCCGACTATTTTTTTCGAGGTTTTCCATCCTACTGGAACATCGTTGTGTTTTATCTTTATGCTGCCTCGTTACCTCCAAGCATAACTGCAGGAGTCCTGTTGACGTTGGTTGTAATGGTGTTTATACCCGTAAACTATGTGTATCCGTCGCGTACTCCAACCTTACGTCGACTCACGATTTTTCTCGGTCTCGTCTGGGCAGCATTGATGCTGTTCTCAATTTGGCAAGTGCCTGAGGTTCGCAGGTGGTTGTTGGTGACGACTCTGTTCTTTCCAACCTATTACGTGCTACTGTCGTTCAGTCTTTATCGGCGGCGGTTGGACTAAATTCATTAACTCTTTCCGGTTCTAATGGTGATGAGTATCATCTTGTAACGATGCTTTCTGTTCCAGACAAACAAGTTCGTCCAGAGTCACCCTTTGCCAATCAAGTCGTTGTATTTACAGGGAAACTCTCTTCGCTTGGCCGTCGAGAGGCCTGCGACCTGGTGAAGCGCTTGGGTGGGCAAGTCACAAGTGATGTGACATCTCGTACAACGATGCTGGTTGTGGGCGCTGAAGGTTTTGGGCGTACCAAGTCTAGTCGATTCCTTGATGTAGATTCTGCGCAGGTGACCGAGAAGAGCAATAAATTGAAACTCGCGGAAACTGCCAATGCGAAGTCACCAGACAGCATAAACATCATTACTGAAGAAGTCTTTTGCAAACTCAGTGGCGTGCCCTCTTCGGTCGCACTTCGGCAGAAGCTCTATAGTGTGCGAGAAATTCGAGCGCGCTATTCGAATCTGAGAGAAGATCATCTTCGCTATCTGGAAAAATGCCAGCTGGTTCAAACTGTAGCGCGTACGAACACCGATCGATACTACGGCTTTCGAGATCTTGCCCTCGTCAAAAAGGTTAGCGTTGATTTAGGGCGCAAAGTGGCGTTTCGGGTAATTGTTCGATCATTAGTTGCAGAACGAGAAGGTCAATTAACGTTCGATTTCCAAGGCGGATTAAACACTCACAGTCAACCAGCAAAAGTCGTAACGTTAGCGAAAGGGTCATTGCAGTCGGTGACAGATTCTGACGTGGGACGGGTTGATTCTTCCTCGATGCATTCTCAAACTGTCTTGGCAGCTCGGTATTTCACTGAAGGAGCTCGCCTCGACGAAGGTAATACGGTTGACAAGGAGAAAGCTTGTAAGGCGTATCGTCAAGCGCTCATGCTTGATCCAAATTTAGTTCCAGCGCTCGTGAACCTGGCAAATCTTCACTACGCTCAAGACAAGTTTATCGAGTCACAGGCAATCTATGAACGTGCGATTAATCTTGATCCGGGCTGTTTTGAGGCGTATTTCAACCTTGGGAACATTCATCACGATTTGGGGCGGTTCACCGAGGCGAATACCTGTTACGAAGCTGCCGTGCGACTCAATCCTGACTACGCCGACACGCATTTTTATCTAGCAGTCACTCTTGAGCAATTGGGACGCTCACAAGATGCCAAACCGCACTGGCAGGCCTACCGGACTTTAGCTCCGAACGGCGAGTGGTTTGAGCTGGCTTTGGAATTTAGCGAATGAAGCAGATTTGGGTCAGCGAGCACGAAAGGTAATGATTCCGCGAGCTGGGTCATACGGTGATACACCTACCGTGACGCGGTCGCCAGGGACTACTCTTATTCGGAAGCGACGCATTCGACCACTTAACTGTGCCAACACTTCGTGTCCTGCGTCCGACTGAACACGATACAAGCCGCCACTATGCACTGCGCTGACAGTGCCCTGCACATCGAGTAGGTCTTCTTTGCTCATCCGTTCATCAAGTTTTGCATAAGGTGAGGCAATCTGCAACATTCCTAATAAATTAACCTCGGCTGGTGATAGAAGTAAGCGCCTAGGTTCAATTATCTTCTGTTACGTATTAGAACAGTGAGTTGGAAGGCAGGACTGCATTATGATGTATAAACAGTGGCGTGCTTCAGGTGAATGTCTGGTTACTATCATTTTGAATTTTGTTTTGCGGTCACTAGTAGATACCATCGTTGAATGCGAATAATACCGATAACCTTAAAAAACTGTTTGTCTAACCAGTCCTCATAGAACGATGAGTCCTTTTATTATTTTGCTGGCGATTCTGAATTTCGGTTTTCAATTCTGGGCAATTAGTGACTGTCTACGGCAGCGCAGAAATTGGCTCTGGATTCTAGCAGTCTTGTTTTTAGGTCCACTCGGCGCACTTGGCTACATGATTAGCGAGCTTTTAAGAGGGCGACGATTCGGTCCATTACAGTTGCCAGAAGGGTACGTCGACGACAAGCGAAAATACGTTGAGCAGAGCTGGCAGGAAAATCTAACAAAAAAACATCCTGACGTAGAGCGGCCCGTGGATGATGAGCGCTTTATTCAGCTTGAGAAGGACATAGCAACCAATCCTGCTCCTGCACTCATATTTGAACTTGCAGATCTCCATGCGCAGAATGGCGACATGGAAAAGGCCGTAACTTATTACCGTCGTGGACTTGAGCGTGACCAGGAGGATATATATGCCAGATATCGTTTGGGGAAGGCACTTGCGACTTTAGGTCGACACGCGGAAGCTGTAGTGCATTTGAATCAGGTGTACGAAACTGATCCTAAGCATGATTATGGGATGGCAACTGAAGCCCTGGCGGATGCTCTTCTAGCATCTGGACAGGATGCTGCGGCATGCGATCGATATGAAGAAGTGACACGCACCTCGTCTCGGTCTCGTCCCATGTTTCAATTTGCTACGCTTCTCGACAAACAAGGTCGGCGAGATGAAGCGCTGCAGATCATGCAAGAGATTGTTGAGCAGGAGAGTTCGCTTCCGAGCTACGTGCTGTCTTCCGAACAGCCATGGATCGAACAGGCACAACAGTACCTTGAAACCCAAGAGCGAGATCAACTTGTTAAAGATTAATATGAAGACTTGATTTATCTGAACAAGACTCCAACAGAAAAAATCACAACAGTCTGACGTGGTAATCCGAGGAATTTATCATTGGCAGCAAGAGGGCTTATCTGGTAGAACCTCAGGTCGATGTTAAAGCCTAGGTGTTCTTTAGCAAACCA
>NZSH01000053.1 GCA_002696705.1 Woeseiaceae bacterium
AAGCATTAATATCAGCAGCGCGCCATAGATGATAAATACTCCTCGCGAATAGTTTTCAAATCGGTAGACAAAAACAAGCACAAACACTGAAGCGAGCGTACCAAGCATTGCCGCTTTACCCAGTGTGACGGCGTCCATCAAGCCGTAGTGACGCCACACAATCCGATAAGCACCTGTTACTAATAGGATAATGACTTGAATTGCCAGTACAAGAGGTAATGATTCAAGGAAACTGGGATAAAGAGCAGCAAGTTCTACGCCTTCAAATCTGACCCTGTATGCTGTGTAATATGCCAAGGAGATCAAGAAGACATCGAGTATTACTTCCGCAACCTGTCGTTTGTATGTCAGATTTACCGTTAATGGTTGTAGAGTCGTAAATTCTTTCCGTTCCGATTCCGTTCCCTCATAAATACGCACCTGAGCGAGATAAATTCCAAAAATTGCTATAGCCAACACAACGATGATGGCTAATACGGTCGACCAGTCCTCACTAAGCCATTGCATACCTAATCCGGCTAGGCCTCCTAGCGCAGCCAATCCCCACAGCACACCAACCGCCGCCCGCTCCGAGAGTCCAATGGCAACCAACCGATGAGAAGAATGATCTCGTCCACCTTCCGAAGGTCGCCGACCATGCAGAATACGCATTACAGACACCAGTGTCGTGTCGGCGATCGGAACCAACAGCACGAGGACAGGTACTGCAACGATCGACAGAATATTCGACTGCCCACCCCCAGTTGAATATCCTGATTGGAGTGTTAAGACTGCTAAACACACTCCGAGAAACAAGCTTCCGCTGTCACCAAGAAATATCGAGGCCGGAGAGACATTGTAGACAAGAAATCCTAATGTCGCGCCCAGCAGAATTACAAGAAAGTTAATCTCGGCTCCTGTGTCAGGTTGCCCCATTAAGGTAAAAAGGACGGTCAAACCAACAATGACCGACACACCTGCGCACAAGCCATCCATATTGTCCAATAAATTGAACGCATTGGATATCCCAACAATCCAGGCAAGGGTTAAAAGAGTGTCGACAATTAACGAGCCAGTCCAGTCTAATCGGTATTCAAAAAACAATAACGTCGCAGCAATTACAATTTGAACGATGAGTTTCGTGAATGGCTTAAGTGACCAGATATCATCAACGAGTCCAAGAAGAAACATCCCCGAGGCAGCCACAATCAAAACTACTGGTAGCCCACTCAAACCCAAGAGCACGCTACAACTCAATACCGTGACGAAGATAGCAACACCACCGAAGATCGCAGTTGTCTCACGATGCCACCGCTCGTCACTAGGCGTTGCCACATACCCTGCGCTAAAGGCTAGTTTCCGAACCAGCGGAACTACCAAAATGGAAACAAGCAGCGCTACAACAAAATTAACAGTTAATGTCACGATCTAGTGTTCCCGATGTCAGCATTTTCATGCTCATACCATCACAACCATAAGACCAAATTATGCTACGCCCGCAGTTACGGCACCAGTTTTATTCCACGAGGGCAACATTTGTAACCACCGCTCGAACGTTACTAGACTCCACAAACGGAGGCCCGCATTAATCTGCCCAGATTGATGACGACGCACTAAGTCGTGTACGAACGTGGGACGCACGTACTCTCGATAACGCGCATCACTAGGCAGCAACATCTCGTTAACAAACTTTTGCAAGTCATTCCTGAACCAGGCATCGAGTGGCACACCGAAACCCATTTTTCCGCGTTGTTGAACAGCTGTGGGAAGTAGATCTTGAAATGCCTCGCGCAAGACGACCTTGTACCGTCCCCGATGAAGTTTCAACGCATCTGGAAGCATCGTCACGTACTCTACAAGTTCCTGATCCAAAAATGGTGCTCTGGCTTCCAGCGAGTTCGACATCGTACAGCGATCTGTCTTTACCAGCAGGTCGTCTAGTAAATACGTCTTGTAATTCGCATGCAGCACTTTTCCGAGCGGCGTCAATTTCGACATCTTGGGTAACTCTTGATCAAGATAGAGGAGTCGATTAATTGGCTGAAGTGACGCCAATAAGTCTGGTTGTAACATGTCCTCTAACTCATCATAAAATAAGCCACTCCACCGTGTGATACGGTCGTAAAGTGGCAAACTCGCAGCATCCACAAAACGGCGTGCATAGGCAAGCCAGCGATTATCAGTACCAACCCAATTGACAGGCTGAAGCAACAGTCGCGCGGTGCTCAGCATAAATCCTGGCATTTGTTCAGCCAGCACAGCCGCTCTGAAACGCCGATATCCTGCAAACAGTTCATCTCCGCCATCGCCGGTTAGCACAACAGTTACGTGCTCTCGGGTCAATTTCGAAACAATGTATGTCGGAATGGCCGATGAATCCCCAAATGGACCGTCATGATGCCAGATCAACGTATCCATTAAATCGATCGCCGATGGACTCACAATAAATTCCGTGTGGTCAGTATTGAAACGAGTTGCCACCAAACGGGCAAAGGCCGTTTCGTCAAATGACGGATCACCCTTAAAACCAATACTAAAGGTCTTGACTCGTTGACCCATCAGCTTATTCATTAATCCAACGACAATCGTTGAATCAAGACCGCCACTTAAAAAAGCGCCGAGTGGAACATCACTCATCAGCCGACGTTCAACCGCTTGCGTCACAAGACGCCGAACTTCGCCTGTAGCAACGTCGAACGACTGTTGCTTCGCTTGTCTCGAGGTCTCCATTTTGTAATCCCCGAGATCCCAAAACGTACGCTGCGCGACGCCACGCTCATCAACGACTACACATTCTCCCGGTCTCACTTGATAGACATCACGGTAAAAACTGTTCGGGCACGGCACATACCCATGTAAAAAGAAATAAGGAATAGCCTGACGATCCATCTCGATAGATAGCGCGGGGTGAGCAAGTAACCCTTTAATTTCTGAGGCAAACGCTATATGGGCATTCTTATGGATGTAGAAAAGTGGCTTTTTCCCAGCTCGATCGCGNGCNAACATCAAACGCCGTTCGCGTTGATCCCAGATGGCCAACGCAAACATNCCGTCGATCTCGTCAACGCATTCAATCCCCTTCTCTTCATATAAATGNACTACGACTTCTGCATCAGAATTCGANCGAAACTGGTGCCCTTGNNTTATCAATNTTTTTCGGAGATCTTGAAAATTNTAGATCTCNCCATTCAGCATTAANTGAANNGNGGCATCTTCATTAGGTATCGGCTGATTAGCATTGGAACTGACATCTATAATGCTAAGGCGACGAAACCCTAGCCCCACACGCTCATCAGTGGACATGAAAATGCCTGCNGCATCCGGNCCCCGATGCACGAGTGCATCACGCATAGCAAGCACGTGNTCAGNATTGACGCGGCTATTACNATCAAANCGAATTTCACCNCAAAGGCCACACACTTANAGCCACCCTCTCCACCAATANACCACTATCGCNGCGTATTCCCAGACAATGCCTCGAATCTGTTCGAGGCTTGCCGTTCGTTCNTGAGCGTAGTACTGGCTCTCNGANACTGGTGTCGANACAACCTGAAAAGACGGAGCTTGTTTACGCCATGTCAACATCGCTCGCCGCATNTGATATGGCGAACTTACGACCAGTAACTGCTCCCAATTATTNGCAANCATGATATCGCGGGTGTAGATCACATTTTCGTAGGTGCTNGANGCCTGACGTTCAAGNATAATCGCCTCNGGGGGCACACCAAGAGCCACTGCCAAATCTCGCATCACTTCGGCTTCTTGAAAGGCAAAAACNAAACCTGANGANAACACCAAATGCGAAGAATAGCCAGCNAGGTAAAGATTAGCAGCNTGCTGCACTCGTTCCTGGTAGCCACCNCCAGCTCGCCCAGATTCGCCGACACCTCCAGCAAACACCGCAATGACATCAGCCTTCCTTGGTGNATCTACAATCTGCAACGGAGATGCNAGTGTCCATAACAGNGGTGTCTGAAACACAAGCACANAACCTACCAAGGCAGTCGCNGCTNCCCANCCAATNCGACGACGACCTNCTCTATATAACCGCTGCAANACTTTTTCCCAGCGTTCCCANCCGGCCAATTTCACTGTTATGGCTGTAGTAATCAAAGTCGACATNTGTTCAAGACGTGCCTGCCAACTATTTTGACTAGCCACCTCGATACGACGTTGAACCTGAGCNGGNGTATTGTTTGCTAGGCTTTCCTGAATTTGCGATNCGAATGATGCTGNNNCGTCANCAATTCTTACGACATCANTNAAATCTTNGTTGAATTTTCTGACCTCAGGTAAATTCGTCGCTACCACGGGTAAACCCATCGCTAAATATTCATTAAGCTTAGTGGGATAGACATTCAAGGCNTATTCACTTAACACATACGGAATCAANCCAACATCAAANCACTTTATGTAGCGTGGTAATTNGTCNTAGTTCCGNGAACCTANCAGATGGATATTAGGTTGGGCCTTCAGTTTCGACATGTCACATTGNTCTGGACCCACAAAGACAAATTGNACGTCTGGNAACNCCCGNGCANCCTCTACCAACAATTCTTGATNTACCCANCGATGTAACCCACCCACGTAACCTACNANTGGAGAATCTATCTCAACTAATTCNTTTGGTTTNGATTGNNTTGCCAGNCGCTCTTTTTCNAAACGANGAAAATCAACNGCAAACGGNAANACCTCNACCTGTTCTCGCTGTTCAAGCACCCTGNGTCGAAGCCGTTCAGANGTGACAAACACCAAGTCNGCTGCCTTGAGAAGNCGATCTTCCGNTTGACGAATTAAGCGTGCTCCTGACGAACTCGATTCAAAATCATCTATNCAGTAGTAGATGACCAGTGTCGGTTCGATAGCATCGATTATGTCTAGCGCTAACGGTGTTGGTAAAAATGTCCAAACAAGNGGCCGCTGAAGGCCNAANGCTTGTATCCAGCGACGGATTGCTCGAGTAATNATGAAACGGTTCATCCACCGAGCGANCCGAGAATATGGAANAGGTANAACAAGTGGCGAATAAACGAATAGGTTGTCTTGTTCCTGNCGAAAGCCTTTTGTCCCTCGCCACCAATTACGAATACGCTTTCTNAGNCGCGGAATGTCTTNGAAGTTTGGCCTTCTCACCCCGGTATTCTCAACGAAGAGCACGCGGTTCCCGTTCGCCGCGAGCGTACTCATTATCTGCTGGTGACCTTGCCAAATAAAATCCCAGTCAATTGACGANATGCAGACTATGTCCTGGCCTTTCAGCACGNCATCCACCTCGCACATAAGTTNCGTAACTTCAAGATGNTNGGTTNACGTCTTTTTNTGGTGATCACGACTATTCTCATTAAAGCGNANTCACGGTCTTACGATGCTNCGCCAAAAGAGNCTGGTAAATGTNNTTNATCTTATTCACCATGGTTTCAATCTTAAACATAGATATTGCGCGTTCTTGACCCGCCTGTCCAAACTGCGACCTGAGNGCTGGAGACTCCANAAGNNCTATCGNCCGATCAGCAAGCGCATCAACATCCATCGGAGGCACTAAATATCCNGANACGCCATCTTGAATCACTTCTGGAGCCCCATCGAGTTCGAACGTAACGACNGACTTNCCGACCGCTCCTGCCTGCGGGATAACACGGGCAATGCCCTCACGCAATGACGTGTGCACTACAACATCCATCGCNTGGATATGCGCTGGTACATCGTCTGGTGGAACCCGACCTACAAACANTACACGGTCGTCAAGATTGAGTGTACGTGCNCGCTCTTCAAGTGCACCACGAAGTGGTCCGTCTCCAACAAGCAGAAACCGTACNTCAGGGTTATGCTGCGCAATACGAGACGCAACCTCAAAGAATTGTTCGTGACCTTTTTGCGCGAAAAGTCGGGCAATTTTNCCGACCACCGGTGCTTCCGANGGTATCCCTAAACGTTCCTTNGCCGAAGTAATGGAGATTTGCCGACCTACGTCGACAAAACGATCAAGCTCGAACCCACTGTGAACCGTTACATATTGTTTTGGATGGCCGATACCTGCCGCAAGAGCTCCTTGGGTCGTCATNTCGTTCACGCTAATCAATACGTCCGTCATGGGCGCACAGAAACGCTTCAATAAAATATATAGTCGGTTTTTCCAAGCGGACTGGTACTCATGAAACACAAGGGAATGTAAAGTNTGGACAACAATTGGCACTCCAGCCAATCTCGCNGCCACTCGTCCCACAATCCCGGCCTTCGATGAGTGAGTGTGAACGATATCGTACCGNCCAGCTTTCATGAGTCTATAAAGCTGCCAAGTAGCCCATACATCCGTCAAAGGGCGGATTGGTCGAATAAGACTCGGCAGTATCATCAAATCAACACCTTCGGCCCTTGCCTTCTCCTCAAGGCTACCCTCCGTACCATCGTCAACTCCAACAAGTAGCGTGACACGAAAATCAGGATGCTGTTGTTGTCCGATCACGGTATACAAGGTGTTTTCCTGAGCACCACCCAANATTAACCGNGTGATNATGTGNAGGATACGAACCGNGTGTNCCTCGGATGACCCACNNACTGGCCTGTCAGAATTCATTGTNACCAAGCNTTGCCCCTATNTGTATAAACACCTTACGATTTTCTAGCCTGCCGTCTTTGCCAGGGCCCCATCCAGTCATACTGACCAGCTAACTTNCGACNAAAGATNGCCATATCGTCTGCNCCGCTGATTTCCGTACGNTGCAACTCTAAAGATCCGTACGGATGACGATTGACTCCGCACACNCTCGTACATCCCAGTCGAAACCCTGCGGCACTTACGAAACGTTTAACACGATCATCATACAATCCATNTGGATAGCTAAAACTGGTGATCTCNCTGCCTAACTGTTGTTCTAGANGNACTTTGGCATNGTTAAGTTCATNNGCCAATTCACTGTCAGAACATGNNGGTAAACGAGGATGNGACACTGAGTGGGCTCCNATCTCCATACCTTGATTNATACANGCCCGTAGCTCTGCCCANGTCAAGNATNGCCACTGATTCCAGTAATTAGATCCGGACGAACTTCGATCAATCCATCCAACAGTGGCAAANATCGTCGNCGGAAATCCAAACTCACTCAAAACNTCANNGGCNTTNGCNACGCTCTGATACCCGTCNTCAAANGTAATAACCACCTGCTTCTTGTCGNTCACATTAAGCGCATTCAAAAGNCTCTTTAANGGNACCACCTGATATCCNTCGGTTTGCAGGTNCAGCATCTGTTCTCGGAATAACGNTGGTGANACNNTTAANCCGAGNTGGTCAGATCCATCCGGCGCATCGATTGCATGGTACAACAAGATGCGGACACCTAGCTTTTGCCGCGAAGGNATGAGCCTCGCGACNGCATGTTTNCCAACACTCTTGATCGTCACGTTATGACATTGGGANCAAAAGAAANGTCTNACGTTCATTTCAACGAGATCGTCTGATGATAACTCGGACAGTCGATGCAAATGGANGGCCTNNCATCNGTTGATCGNAATTGCTCGCGAAATTCACGGTAGGCGTCCCCATACCAAATNTTNTCGAAGGNTGTCGTAAAAATATTGCCAAAATTAATCTTGTCGGGATCGGANCCATTTTCACANCAAGGTGTCACAAAGCCNTCCGCTGTAATATAGGACCCCGTCCACGGCCACTTACAAGCNCGNTCGGCATTGGGATCTGGAAANTTATGGAATGCGAANCGAACACCCTGATCTTNTGCACAATCACGNGTCGTTTGNAGTATTGAGATCAAGTTGGGAATATCATTNGCGGCACGCGCTCCTTCGTGCCAGTCTTCATTNCCCCAGTAGTGCACTCCTTGCGTGTTTANGCTCNGNATNCCAAGGTTTTNCACAAGCGGAACCATNTCNGGCAGTTCNGCAATGTTGTCACGNGTCGCNAGNAACCANACCGNCAGCGCTGGCNCNCGACGACCATCTATTGTNTTAACNACNCGTTTAATATTCTCTANAAGTTGCTCGAAGGTAGCACCAGGTCGCATNTTTTCGTACGTNGCTTTAGTGGCGCCATCAATTGANAAATTCAACCAATCGAGACCAGAATCGCAAATCTCTNTGACCATTGCATCCGTTAAGATNGTNCCGTTGCTGGTTGTACCAATCTCGATACCCTTCGATTTAGCGTACCGAATCATCTGCCAGAGTTCCTTGTTCATCACAGATTCGCCAATGCCAACCAGACTAATNTTTGACACGGACGGTACCTGGTCAAGCATTTCACANAATTTNTTNAGNGTTAAAGTNGCCCGTGCTCTCGGTAGATACGGATTAATGCAAAAGGCACACTCTAGATTACAAAGAATCGTCGGTTCGACTTGCAGAAAAATTGGGGGNCCTTTGGGAACTGAGGGTTCTCGTGCNCGCTCGANCCCAGCACNNACAGCATGGTANAGNCNCGNCCACTCACCNCGCTGAACAAGTCGCCCCAACAATCTTGCTCTCGTNACAACACCCAAGNCATTCCCCTTAAANCCGATCTAGTNNATTGCATATCATCTACNCTACGAATCNNTTATGCACNGNCGAAATCTAGGTAATGCCNNTCCAAGNANCTNAAACATCTGNTCTGCTACCAACTGATGTCCCAGCNCATTCCANTGCCCATCAACTACACGCTNACCATTTCGCTGANCAGTNANAAAGCTTTCAAGGAGATCGNNNGTGAATATNCCTTGATTCTGACCAAACTCAACCATGATGTCATTTGGNTTCGTTCTATCGAGTNTNGAGAACGGTANNTTAAATTCTTGTGNCGCTTGTCGAANCGTGNCCTGNTCCAATTGNAGATTGCTNGGAATTAAGGCAACNGCAAACTCTANACCACGACCTGTTNCTTCNTCNTGNACCTCTCGCACAATGGNTTTGGTCAAATCCCAGCCACGTGTTACTTCAGTTGGCGCNTCACGTAAGAANAAGNTAAGTGGCATNGGNACTTGTTGTTGCATNTCATTCGCGTCTTTAAATTCAGATAACNCNAGCCATTGGAGAATCAAACGNACCTGNCGNATTCTTGCAGNTTTTTCCTGCAAGAACGAATANGTATGCCAGTGAGCCTGCAGGAANGCTTTTGTCGCCACCACACCNCGNCGCCAGTTCCCTATTCTGTCAGGGGCNTGGCAGATTATTCCCTGCTCTGTCTGNCGGCAATAATTCTTGACCATATTGTCGTGAACATCATTATCAATNGTGAACATCAATAGCACGAGGTCGGGCGAATANTTCCAACCCTCATATCTAAGAAACANTAGTTCTTGATCTGTNCCATATCCTCCAACACCNGAATTGATTAACTCACTCCGACANCCAGCTTTGCGCAATTGGGCTTCCAGNTTAGACNCNAACGTNTGCTCCATTGAAACATCAGCCGCCTCCACATACGAATCACCGAGGACCAAAATACGATACGTNTCGTNCACCTTCTCGTAAACGTGTTCCTCACTCCGTAAGCCTTTCGAATTAAAGGNGANNACTGTTCGCCCACTGTTGCCGTCATACTCAAATGTGCTATTGGCNGGATGNACCCATCCCAATGTCTCATCTGGCACGTACATCAGCGGAGGTGCCGGACTGAACACTCGCACTCCAAGCTCCAATACGNCGANNCCGAGNATGACACCAANNGTGACAAGCNCCAATTTACTGAAAATTTTTCTGAGTACCGTCATAACNCTACGNGGNTACCAGTCAACTTGGTTTGCAGGCNCAGCTGACTGTGATGTGGTCGNNGAGAAAAACGCTCGCGTCTCATATTGGTCTTCGTTNCAGNTTCCACAGACTTTAATATCCGAAAAATCNCCTGCCAAATGCATTTTTCTTATCCGTGATAACCCCTTATCGTACCGCCAGTAGTCGGATANATTTACGTCCCGCACGTTCCCCATATTAAAGAAGCCTTCCATNCTGTCGAANCAACAGAGCGTGATCTGTCCGNTCCAAAGAATCTGNANCATNTCCCATGGCATTGGACANGCGTCTTCACGTTCAGCCCCCACCCGATTCCCCCGCAAGCCTGNCCAATTGTGCATCCCAGTCACCCTGATAACATCAACGTCNTGACTCCAAAGATCTCGNATCTGCTGAACAAGNTCTTCGTCCTCTTTATAGAGCGTCACNTTCAATGTCACANGGCAAGCGTAGTTACCTTCATTNCNGATCTGACAGAAANGCTTCACATTTTCCACAACCTTCGNATACCCATCGACGCGGTTGANNTTAAGANATGTNGTCGCATCGACAGCATCGAGACTCACCTTGAGTTGTCCTAANCCCGCATCAAGCAATCGCTTGGACATNTCNGGATGTAANTCCAGNCCATTTGTTGCAAATCCGACANTTGTGATGTTCGGCACAGAGGACGCTTTNGCAACAAAATCAACGAATTCCTTATGAAGAATCGCTTCGCCGCCACCACTAAGTGCAAGCTCTGTTTTGGAGGTTGCCCCTTGAATGTCATNCAGTATCTTTTGATATAAATCTTGACTCATCATCCCACGTGATCGATTNGCCTCGTAGGTCGGGCACTTNAGGCACTTCAGATTGCACTCATTCGTCAGTTCTATTGAAACCGAGTNTGGCAGGTCACTCTGCTCTGCACGAGCCTTTCGCNANNGTTCACGTANAACCCGCCATAAAGGGAGCATGGGNTGNACCACACGCATACTCTTTAATCGATTCTTGAGNNCATCAATCATTGGNTNGCCCTTTCGTNGCACGTGATTCTCGTCCTCTCACAANGCANCTCNNGTTTAACCTCTNNTTCCTGTCAGANNTTCTCGACACATGTCCTTGATATGACCANACTCGATTTCAGTTNCCGTNACGCCACCGCCGGATNGCATGTTTCACATTCTGAAGCCCACTTACCANNCGCCATCGTCCNGGNTTTAGNACCGCAGNAAAAACTGGNTATTCNATCACTTGACCTCCCCATTTCTCCTTAAACCGTCGTATCCCNGTCTCCTTATCAGAAGATGGCACGGTCGNAATNCCCTGCAGATCAAAGATNGAGAACCCGTTTTCATGACACCATCGAATCATTTCCCAGTACAGAAAATCACCTGCATAAACACGTTCACGCCGAGCCACACTCGACATNACNGGAGTCAATATATGNGCCTGACCATTGAAATGAATNANCCCAGCACCAGCAACAANACATTCCGCCTGCTTTACCAGGAAGAATTCACAGTGTGAGCGCATGTTCATAAACATTTCTTTGTATCGTTCAAATCGGTAAGAAGGAAANCCNTCTTCCTTTCGCCATTCGGTCACGAGCTGATAGAACTCTCGTAGNTCTTCGAGGCTATTNACATNCTGCAACNCTAANCCNTGTTTCGCACTCTTCCGNACGGGAGTACGTGCCACNCCNTGCTTTAAGCCAGCCCAGAGGTGTTCAAGTGGNGGTCGTACATCAATACGNACTGTTGCGCGTTGATGNGATTGNAATCCGCCAGCAAGAAGCATTGCTNNTAACCCNTTNGAAGATTGACCAATTGGNAGAGACACCTCATCTATTCCAGTAATCACTCGGTCAANCGCGAGNCGNTCAATCCCTTGCAAACTNGCTAACAAGATTTCGNCTTGATGAGATGATTCTGCNAACAACGGTCCCTCACGCCAAGTTAGTACNCGTAAAAACGGTGCNCCGAGAGAGCCGNCCAATGAGGTAACGNTNCCAAGAAAGCTTTCATGTCCGCGTANCATTTCCAANATGAGCAACTGGCCAACAATCTCATTCGTTTCACGAAGAATNAGATAATGNGGCCNGGCGCCCAAGTATGCTGAAAAATAGGANGCCCANTANGTTGTTTGAAANATTGANCCGCCTGCGAATTGGCGTACTCGCGCATTCCATGCANCTGCGTCAACTTGCTGCGTAAACTCAGCCGTGATCATACGCNACGGACTCCCTTGTCAGATTTGTTGAGCATTAATGCCTNTTTTTTTNGCNAACAGATCAAAGCGTTCGCGATGAAACCGGCGGTNTGGTGATTGCTGNAGCACCGCCACTTGGTATCCAAGNTCCTNCAGGTTTCGAACGAGAAANGTNTTGGAAAACATNCTCACCATCGAAACNGCGAAGTAATACTTAAAGCCCTTNAATGTCGACAGCCGCCGGAATCCTCGNCTTAAAGCNACTCCTAACTTGGATCGATCTGGAATATCTCCAATGAATAAAACACCGCCAGGTTTCAACAGACGATCCCAAGTTTTCAANATCCGTACCGCCGAAGCAGNTGATCCAAGATGTGGAAACGTACTGTAGGTGAATAANCGCGTAAACACTTCAGACTGNAATGGTGGNTGATACATGTCTGCCTTAATAAACGACATCGCATTTGNGTCTTTTGGTGCGCACAAGTCCATNACTACGAGTCGACGACANGANTCNAANACCTCACGNGAAAGNCAGCCATCACCNCCGCCTAAATCAAGGACGATGTCGTCATTGCCTGGTTGGAGNCGNAANCCTANNTCCTTTACNAACGCNTGAAAAGCTTNCCGNGTACCTGCATTCANCGCATATTGATTNAACGAGTGACTCGNACCCTCATGGATTTTCCGATGTGATCTCTGCCACCACNATCTTCGCAAANTNCCCAGCCATTCAGANNGCCCAGTCATTGAAACTGCTCCAAGGCTAAGGCAATACGATCTATGTCGTGCGTTTCCAAGTTCGGATGAANGGGNACNGCCAAGAGNTGCCGCCAGATACTTTCCGCATACGAATTATCACGNCGGCGATATTGAGCGAATGCACCNAATGAGTCNAGAGGTCGGTAGGACCATTCGATTTCAATTCCCTGCTTGAGTAAGTNCGTNGANAAGGTNGTGCNCTTGTGNNCTTNCGTCTGCACCAAACATTTNGTGTATCCCGTTTCNGGCCCCNCCTGAGGAGCAGNAAGAACNNNACTNAGCCTCGCGATAATCTGGCGNGCGTTGTCCCGAAAGNTCTTGAGAATTTGTNGCAGNCTTGCCANTTGAATNGTCTGCAACTCCGCCTCGAGTGCACTAATCTGCCCTGAACGAGGTGCTTGNGGATNNAAGTGAAGATATTTTCTGAACGCCCGAGCAGNAAGAAAAACTGGTAACGTGTGTTCACGCCAACAATACTCCGATACNAAGCGCACAAGAGCGGCCGAGGTCCTTAGNTANCCCCTGTCCGATGGCNCATTTCNATCCATCANACCTTGGCAGGCAAGTTTTTCTGAGTGGCTCTTGAGAATCAAACAGCCACCACCAAGCGAAAACGTTGGTTTTCCCAACCCAAAACTCAGGACACCNTAATCNCCAAAGGTCCCAAGCTGCNGNCCNCGGTGNGAGATACCCATTGCCTGTGCTGCATCATCAATGAGGACTAGACCNCGGGTNCGACANAGCTCAANNAGCTCCTCAAGATCTTCAGCTGGNTTACCTGACAAATGCGCCACAATTACGGCGACAGTCTTAGAAGTCAGATTCTCAATGGTACTCCTGCAACTCAGGGTTAAATCCTTGTTAACGTCANCGAACACCGGAACATAGCCAGCTGCAGTTACCGCATGAGCCATCGAACCGCATGCGAATGTAGGCATGATAACTTCGCCAGGTNGCTTCGCNAGNTGGCTAAGTGCCACCTCAATGGCTTGGCGTCCGGTCGCCNTTAACACCACATGATTAAATCCGAGGGATTGNCGTAGCATCTCNTCAAGATCGTCTCGAANATGTGGTGGAGNTCCTTGACCACNCAAAGCTCGNTGGATNACTGCATATTCGTCTGCNCCCCATGCAGGNACTAGAAAAGGGATGCATCCAAAAGTTTTGTAAAANTNCCGAATTCTNGGNTCAATCATCTAGGGTGAAAAGNTTCACTGATAGGCACCACAATNGTCATGTGGTGGATTTCNACATTACCAGCCTGATTCGAAATCAGCNGGCTTTAACTTGTGGTCAGNGATGAACTTCATCGTAGAACGGAGTGCATGCGCCCAATGTTGACCTCCGCTTTCCGGGAATACCTTGTCATNAACACTGTGNCCGAATTCGTACAATGATTGTNTATACGCAGCAAGAAAACTGCGTNGCTCCTCCANCATCGTCTCAGGACACCACGCTTCGTNACATAACGCCTCGTAGATATCTTCCGGTCGCTTGAGTNNNACNGCACCTCGATAGANGGAATAATATGGNCTTCCAAGNACTCCCACACGNGCNCCNGCCAATATCGCTTCNAANCCAATNCTTCCATTNATCACNANAACTGCNGCCGCNTNNTNNATAAGGCTGGTNTTATCNACCAACGGGTGNCANACAATNACATTCGGNAGCTTNAAGAGTCTNCCAAANAANTTTTCGCCACGNCTNCCATANCTTCGTGGNTGCTCTTTGACNACAACCTTGAATTCACCTGGAGCATGGATAGCAAGTTGCTCGATAATCATGTCCTGGTNCACCCAAGCCGGTGACTCTGAACANGTGCTAGCTTCCGGCTGATGATGCATCGGAAAAAACACGTAGGGCGCATCAGGCACTACTTGNGTTAAATGTCGTTCGAGCCAGAATCTGTTTCTGGCCGACTGCACATGCCATCGCANGTTATGTAAACCTCGNNGNANNTNTGCCCATCGTTGNANNCGTGGTAGGACTTGTNTGAAATTNANNNGAGANNTNCCGTNNACCATGTTCTTGTGCATTNGCNNGTACGCTGANNNCTCTANGTGATNTTNCANNCTATCTAGNACNNNATCAGCTTGCCCAAAACTTGAGGAGGCAATAAGCGCCTNCTGNCGATAGAGATGCTCAANNACTATATTAGAGCGTCGAAAACCAAANGCAGGTGTNATTTGNCCTTGACCAAGNGNNGANANACGAAACTCCAGTNCNAANANGCCATGTCGNCGGGCAAGAGCAAANGCNACACANGATGAAATGTTGTCCAATGTNTCNTAAAACACNACAGACGGATGNNCNTCAGCAAATATCTTCGACAAAGTANGATACGCACCAACGTATGACTGCACAATCTCTTCGTGCGTCTGCATNTAATCCCAAACNCCNCCGTANTCCCTCACAATCTGGCCGTATAANAGATAGTTNCTGGCNGCTTGATAAAGCGTTANGCCNANCTCCTTNTCGATCGCTTTGACACGNGCTGGCGNAACGAANTGATCATCNAGTNTCTCAACCATCGATNTTCNNGNGAGTCGCACNCTNCGTGGAACATTCACNTCNTTNTCGTCGGCCACGTCNGNTGTTCGGTAGGGATAAACCTGCACGNTNGGAATNTTTTTGAATGACGNNACTTCTTCNGGACTCGCNAACACGACAACNTTATGATCGGCNCTTAGTGCCACGGCCATCTCANAAAANAGATGGTGAAGTCGNGATCCTCGAGACATTAACAGAACAGTTTTNTTAGGCATCACGGCTGACTNTTTGATCTAAAGAACCAAGAAATACCCAGTATTGTNTTGCCTCTCTCACGAGGAAGCCTGACATNAGCACACCACCGACAAGAGCNACCAGNGTGCCTGGCATCTGTANNCTAATGACTAAAACACTCGCCGCTACGAAAATCCAAATAGTCATGATCCGATTTAAGCGGTATACATTCCATGANCGNGAATACATGAAGAGCGTCCCNCTGGCGTACGCCGCNACAGCAGCCCACGCAGCNCCTAAAATNCCNAGCNGNGGAATCAAAATGAGNTTCGACACNGTAAAGACNGTCAATGACAATACATTTTCGGTCGTTAAGGCAGNCATACGACCACGCGCCAGACTAAGATTNTGCAAAAACATGTGNGGCGCCTTNAACATGGCGACCACTGCGATCAACGGCACCACAGTCGCACTTGCCGCGTACTGNCTNCCGAGCAACANGTAAACGATNTCNTGTGCAAAGAGGGCTATCGTNGCNCTCAACACCACGACAANTANNAAACTNCGCTGCCACAGGTNTTGAAGCCATTNCGTACCGAGTGGNTGCTCGGCAATCGCACGATAGACTAAGGGNTCCCANTCCTTATTTAGAATGATNNTGACCATAATCGCTNCCGCACCCACGGTATAGCCGACANCATAAANNCCNACGTCAGCCGGGCCCAGAAAGCGATTCAGTAACACACGNTCGAGACTGGATAATCCCCAAGTTGCGAGACTAAAGGGCACTCCCACAAACAGTGTNGGAGCGACGGCNTTCCAGACTGCCCGATCCCACCCATAACGAAGGCGTGGAACAATGTANTGAATACAGATAGGTGCAAACANNAANGCNGCGACTAAATCACCTAATAGTAGGCTGATGGGACCAGCCCGAAACAGAACGAGTGCCACTAAGATCGTTATCATTGAGATGGTGGCCTGCACTAATTCCAAGACCGCCACTTTGTCACCTCGATTATTCGTGCGCCAGTCTGCACGAATTGGTGCACCGAGACAAACGAGCCCAATAGTCAGAAGGATAACATCGTAGAATGGCCAGAGCGGTATGCCAGGTAGCAGCACTTGGCCCACCACATCGCCCAACAGCCACAGTAACAGTAACCCTGCACCAAGCATGACCGCATGTGCGATGAATAAGGTGCTATCTCGACCGTTTCCCTGGGATTCCTTCCGGTACGACCATCTGAGAAACACCGTTTCCATCCCAGGCGCAACGATTAGACTAATAACACCGCCGACAGCGAGGACCACCATCGCTGTTCCGAGTTCTGCCGGGTCCAAAAATCGCGTGTAGACCGGAAGAAGGAGAATCCGCGATCCCATCGATAAGACGCGACCAAGGAAATACCATGTAATACTGCGCCTGATCATGACAACACTTAAAGGTGACTACTTGATATCTAAA
>NZSH01000054.1 GCA_002696705.1 Woeseiaceae bacterium
CGCAATAGGTATCGCGCTCGATGAGACGACTACTCAGGCTGATGTGCAAGCGATCGTGGATGTTTTCAGGCAAGCACTAGGTTCTCAAGATTTAAACATTAATTGGAAAGACGCGGAAAAATTATCCGACACGTTTCCTGAAACGCTTGAACGTCAGACGGAGTTTCTTGACCATCCTGTTTTCTTTGAGCATCACTCTGAAGCTGAAATGATGCGTTATATTCGACGGTTGGAAGAACGTGATATCGGTCTAGATCTGTCTATGATTCCGCTGGGTTCTTGTACGATGAAATTGAACGCGGCCTCGACAATGATTCCAATGGCTTGGCCAGAATTTTCTAACCTGCATCCCTTTGCACCGCGTGAAGACACACGTGGCTATGAAGAAATGTTTGGTGAGTTGGAGAATGCGCTGGCCGTAATTACTGGGCTGCCAGGGATCTCCCTGCAACCGAATTCTGGTGCGCAAGGGGAGTTTGCCGGTTTATCGGTCATTCGAGCTTACCATCGGGATCGTGGAGACCAGAACCGGGATGTTGTCATAATTCCCTCGTCAGCTCACGGAACGAATCCGGCCTCGGCACGCATGGCTGGCATGCAAGTGGTTGTCGTGAGTTGCGATGAACAGGGGAATGTAGACATTGAAGATCTGAAATCGAAGGCCGAAGCCAATGCCGACGCTTTGGCTGCGCTCATGTTGACGTATCCATCAACACATGGAGTGTTTGAGGAATCAGTCCGCGATATTTGCGACATTGTTCACCAACAGGGCGGGCAGGTTTATATGGATGGAGCGAATATGAATGCGCAGGTGGGTTTGACGAGTCCTGCCATGATTGGCGCTGACGTTTGCCATCTTAATCTTCACAAGACTTTTGCAATTCCCCACGGGGGCGGTGGACCCGGGATGGGTCCTATCGCTGTTGCATCCCATCTCACTCCGTACCTACCAGGGCATCCGGTCGTGTCAACTGGCGGCGAGCGAGCGATAGCAGCGGTGGCCGGTGCCCCATGGGGGAGTGCTGGAGTATTGATGATTTCCTACGCTTTTATTCGAATGCTTGGCGGAAAAGGGCTTTCTGAGATGGCACGTCATGCAATTCTGAGTGCTAACTACGTTAAAGCGCGTCTTGAATCGCACTACGACATCCTTTATACGAGTGTTAACAGGCGCGTAGCTCATGAAATGATTCTAGACCTTCGCCCATTTAAGGATAGTGCAGGAATTGATGAACAAGATTTAGCGAAAAGATTGATTGA
The DNA here is from genome assembly GCA_002696705.1 of Woeseiaceae bacterium. GTDB lineage: Bacteria > Acidobacteriota > Vicinamibacteria > Vicinamibacterales > UBA823 > UBA8106. The sequence goes on from NZSH01000054.1 coordinate 1,261, forward strand.
TTACGGTTTTCATGCACCTACGATATCGTTTCCCGTAGCTGGAACGATGATGGTGGAACCCACCGAAAGTGAACCATTGGCTGAATTGGATCGATTTTGTGATGCAATGATAGCCATTCGTAATGAGATTAGACAGATTACTGATGGTGAGGCTGATCGTACTGACAATGTATTAAAGAACGCTCCACATACGGCCGAAGCGGCTACGGTTGAGGACTGGAAGCATCCCTATACGCGTGAGCAGGCAGTGTATCCATTACCGTTTGTAAGGGCGAACAAGTTCTGGCCTGTCGTTGGGCGAATTGATAATGCTTATGGCGATCGCCACCTAGTGTGTGGCTGGGGTGGGACTTCCACCTAGCGTGTCTTAAAGTTTCGCAGCCATTTTTAAGTGGCTGTCATTGCGAAAGCTTTCGCTTGTAATCCCTCAAGTAACTTTTTTGTAATCGGGCCTGGTGATCCGTTTCCTATAGTTGTCGACCCAACTCTTACTATCGGGATAATTTCACGTGTTGTACTGGTAAGAAATGCCTCGTCAGCTGTAGCCAGATCAGCATCGCGCAGCACTGACTCCCTGATTGGAATACCGAGTTCTTCTCCTACTTCGAATATAAAATTCCTGGTAATCCCTTCCAGTAATCCATCACTGACCGCTGGCGTTAAAGCGACAGCATTCTGCACAAGAAAGAAATTGGATTGCGAACACTCGACAAGGTCTCCCTTGTAGTTACGCATAAGACCTTCGTAGGCATTCTGCTTAAGAGCTTCCTGCATCGCAAGAGCATTGTTTAATAGGTTGTTGGATTTGATTTTTGGATTGACTGAAGCTGGGTGATTACGAATGATTGATGTAAGGGTTACGTTTACACCATTCGTGCGTAGTTCCTTCTGGATGTTTACATGTGGTTTAACGATTATGACAAGTGACGGCGTTAAACACTTAGTGGGATCGTAGCTAAGCTCGCCAACCCCACGTGTCAATAGTAAGCGGATATAGGCTTCATCTAAGTCCTCAACGGCATCCATGGTCTTGCGTATCCGTTCGAGGCATTCACGATTAGAAAGAGGTAGAGCAAGATCGATCATGTTTCCGGATGAGCGCAATCTTGTCATGTGCCTGTCGAACAAGAAAGGCTTGTGATTATAAGTGCGGAGTGTTTCATATACACCAGCTCCATAGAGGAAGCCGTGGTCAAATACAGAAATAGTGGCTTCTTTAGAATCACAAATTGCACCGTTAACATTTACAACGATGGACATCTTTTCTCCAGAAATAGTAATTCTTCTTCGCGATGACCAGCGAGGATGACGGGTTCGTCGGACAGAAGTCAGCGTACACTGTGTGTTAGACTTCGTGCAAATGTTGTTGAGAAGGACCGTTTACTGAAGGTAATTGGGAGTGGATGGTGGATTAGGTATGCGAGTGTTAAACGGAACACAAATACTTGAGGCGGAACGCCGCACAATAGAAGAGATTGGGATACCTGCGATTGTCCTTATGGAGAATGCCGGTCGACAGGTGGTCGCAGCTCTTGAGGCCAGATTCGATGATCTTGCACAACGCAGAGTAGCCGTACTGTGTGGTTGCGGGAACAACGGTGGTGACGGTTTTGTGGTGGCACGAACCCTGCAGCAGCGAGATATTTTAGCGTCAGTATTTCTTGTGGGTGAAGTGGCAAGTGTGAAAGATGAGGCGCGTCGTAATCTTGAGGTGTTAGGTCAACTTGGGATGACTGTCGTTGAAATTCGAGATGAGCAAGCATGGGAGTTGCACTATTCAGAAATTTCAGACTACGACATTATTGTCGATGCGTTGCTTGGGACTGGAGTTCGAGTTCCATTAGTAGGGTTACTGCAAACCTTGGTAGCAGACATCAATGTCTCGAATATTCCTGTTGTGTCGGTTGATGTTCCGACAGGGCTCTCTGCCGATTCTCACGATATTGTTGGTGAGGTTATGGAAGCTAGTTTAACCGTGACAATGGCAGNGCCGAAGATTCCACTANTTTTGCCCCCAGCGGAGAGTCAAGCTGGAGACNTNGTGGTTGCTGATATCGGTATACCTCAAGAGGTTATCGATAACATTGAANCTCCGAAAATCGATTTNCTGACACGGGACAATATATTAGAACTTATTAACCCTCGACATGACGATGCACATAAGGGTGATTTTGGTCANGTACTGATTGTCGCGGGCTCNAGTGGGAAAAGTGGCGCAGCNAGTTTGGCAGGGATTGGTTCGATTCGNAGTGGTGCGGGCTTGGTGACAGTTGCTTCACCNAAGTCTTGTCAGGGAATAATCGCTGCAGCGGCACCTGATTATATGACCGAAAGTCTTGCTGAGACTCCAGAGGGNCTTGTCGATTTTGCTGCANTGGAAGCAGTNTTANGAATNNAAANCGATGTGNTTGCGGTGGGNCCTGGACTNGGCANNGGNCCCTCGGTGTCAGCGTTTGTTCANGGACTTCTTGANCGTGTTGGNACGCCCATTATTCTGGATGCCGATGCTCTCAATGCGTTTGTAGGNGATGTNGATAGACTACACGGAAGGGATGGNCTCGATGTGGTTATCACGCCTCATCCCGGTGAGATGGCTCGNTTACTTGGTACGACGGTGGATGATGTTCAAGCTAATCGAGTTGAGATAGCTAGACAGTTCGCGATGGCTCANCATTTGCATGTTGTACTNAAGGGTTACCGCACNGTAATTGCTACNCCTANNGGNGNNGTGTTTCTCAATTTGACAGGCAATCCNGGTATGGCNGTTGGTGGAACGGGCGATGTTTTGACTGGCGNANTTGCAGCNTGGTCAGCGCAACTCNTNGATGCAGATGCNGCCTGCAANGTGGCAGTTTATGTGCACGGAATGGCTGGGGACATTGCTGAGGTCGACAAAGGTGAAATTTCAATGTCCGCGTCTGATTTAANTGATCNCTTAGGCACTGCCTTGCTTGACCTCTCNTCAAGTANTCAAATAGAAGATGAATCGCAAGGCAATCAAAATTGAAAACTCAGTTGGTTACTTNCATCACTGAGTCAGAGNCTCAGACGATCGCCTTAGGTGANCAATTCGCGAAGACTCTCGCTCCNGGTGCTGTNTTACTTTTGTTTGGNGANCTTGGTNTTGGTAAAACCGCTTTCGTNCGTGGATTAGCGAAAGGCCTCAAGTTGGACAGTGANNCTGTGAGTAGTCCAACTTTCACNTTAATTAATGAATACCNGGGTCGGCCGACTTTTTACCATGTAGATCTGTATCGGNTAGATCCTANTGAGGTGGATGACCTTGGNTTGATCGANTTAGGTGACAGTCANGNAATAATTGCGATTGAGTGGGCTGATCACTTGCCACGGNNNTGGANGGGNGCTATCCAGATANAGTTTAGGGATGTCGGTGGGGACCGACGAGAGATTAAGATCNAGNATTGANGCCGACAACNNGTNACGNNGCCNACTCATTCAGNGCGGTAGTTNGGGGCTTCTTTAGTGATTACTACGTCATGCACGTGACTTTCACGCATNCCNGCTGGTGTGACACGGATTAGNTTGGCATTCTTTTGCAAGTCTTTGATATTTTCGGACCCACAATATCCCATGCCTGCACGCAANCCTCCGACTAGCTGATGNAGTANGGCAGCGAGTGCCCCTTTGTGCGGAACGCGACCTTCAATCCCTTCGGGTACGAGTTTCTCGTTAGCGTCAGCGTTATCNTGCAACTCAAATTCATCNTGGAAATATCGATCGCGACTACCCATACGCATCGCNCCGATCGAACCCATCCCTCTNTATTCNTTAAAGCTTCTACCTTGGTAGAGAATTAGCTCCCCAGGACTTTCATCTGTGCCTGCGAAAAGGCTTCCAATCATTACAGAGCNNGCTCCAACNGCGATCGCCTTGGTTACATCNCCGGAGTANCGGATCCCGCCGTCCGAGATGATNGNGATATCGCNACGGTTAGCGACATCAGAGCATTCTTGTATNGACGAGATCATCGGCATGCCAATACCTGCAACNACGCGTGTAGTGCAAATTGAACCTGAACCGATTCCGATCTTCACAGCATCGACTCCAAGATCAATTAGCGCTTGGGTAGCGTCACCCGTCGCTACGTTTCCAGCGATTAAGTTTACCGAAGGATATGTGGCTCTGAGTTTTCCGATTATTTGCATGACACCGCTCGAGTGTCCATGAGCGGTATCTACCACAAGCACATCTGTATTAGCCGCCATTAAAGCTTCGGCACGCTTTTCGGTATCTTTAGCAATGCCCACCGCTGCACCAACGCACAGACGCCCGATGTCATCTTTACACGCATTTGGGTACTTAATTACTTTCTGAATATCCTTGACCGTTATTAATCCCTTCAGCATGTGGTTCTTATCAACGACCAGCAGTTTTTCGACTTTATGGAGATGAAGAATTTCTTTTGCCTCATCCAACGTGGTGCCAACGGGAACGGTAATAAGGTTTTCACGGGTCATAATCTCTGAGATTTCTTGATCGACATTAACCTCAAAGCGAAGGTCGCGATTAGTAAGGATTCCTACCAGACGACCTTCTTTTTTTCCGTCATCGGTTATTGGCACGCCTGAAATGTGATATTCCTTCATTAATGCCAGGGCTTCGTGAATTCGATTTTTTGGTGACAAAGTAATTGGGTTGACGATCATGCCGCTTTCTGATCGCTTAACTCTATCTACTTCTGATGCTTGTTCTTCAATTGATAGGTTCTTGTGAATAATACCTAACCCACCATGCTGAGCCATCGCAATAGCAAGTCGTGACTCAGTTACGGTGTCCATAGCGGCGCTGACAAGTGGGATATTCAGTCGGAGTTTCTGAGTGAGACGAGAGCCTACATTCACTTGACTTGGCAAGATTGACGAGTACCGTGGCACCAGCAATACGTCATCGAATGTGAGAGCGAGAGGAGCATCCGAGATTGACTTATTAGTAGACTTTTCGTTTATTTGTTTTGGCACACGATCACCTTCCATGACATTTTTTATACTTTTTACCACTCCCACAAGGGCAAGGGTCATTGCGTCCAACCTTTGGAGCGTCTCGTCTGATGGTTCTTACTTTTGCATCGTCACCACCCGTACGTGGTGAGTTGGGATTAGTAATGGGTGCTGTTGTCTTTGGAAACGAAGAGGCTGGTTGTCCTGGGTTGTTAAAGGTAAGGCCCGCAGTAGAAGCTTCAGGCGTTTCTTTGGCCAATCCAGATTCCACAGTTTTCATTACTGGTCTAATACGCCAGAGGTACTTAATAATTTCTTCATCGATTCTTACTTTCATCGCCTGAAACAACGCGAAGCTTTCCCGCTTGTATTCGACGAGTGGGTCACGTTGACCATAACCGCGTAGCCCAATCCCGTCTTTTAGATGATCAAGGCCGTAGAGATGGTCCTTCCATTGGGCATCAACAATCTGTAACATCACGTCTCGTTCGAGCTGTCGCAGGAGTGAAGATTCAAGGTTTTTTTCTTTTTCCTCGTATTTTGCACAAGCTTGCTGCCATAGGACTTCGCGGATACCTTCAACATCCAAATCTTGTAAATCGAGTGTTTCAAGTTCACTTGGTGCGAGGCCGAAGAGTTCAGATGTGAATTTCTTGAGCTCGTCGATGTCCCAGTCTTCAGGGTCGACCTGTGGTCCGCATGTGGACTCGAGCGTTTCGTCAATGGCTTCTTCGCCAAGAGTCATTAAGTATTGTCGTGTATCAACCTTCTCAGTTTCAGTAAGTTGAATTTGACCCTTGAGAAGTTCACGTCGTAGTCCGTATACACTTTCTCGCTGCTTATTCATGACATCATCGTATTCAAGAAGATGTTTTCGAACTGAGAAATTCTGTGCCTCTACTTGTCGCTGAGCGCGTTCAATGGCCCGCGTTACCATTTTGTGTTCAATCGGAACTCCTTCTTCCATTCCCAAGCTTTGCATTAGTCCGGAAATACGATCTGATCCAAAAATTCGCATGAGATCGTCTTCGAGCGATAGGTAAAAACGTGAAGACCCCGGGTCGCCTTGTCGACCTGCTCGACCACGGAGCTGATTGTCGATCCTACGCGCTTCATGGCGTTCTGTGGCAATGATGTGAAGGCCACCTGCGGCGACCACTTCATCATGTTCGACTGCCGTTAGTTCAGTGAACTTGCTGAATTGTTTCTTCCATGTCGCTTTGGCAACGCGATAAAAATTATCCAGGTGATAAAAGTGTATAAAGTCTTCATCGTCGCTAAGACTTCCTTCTTCCTTTGAAAGTCTTTCAGCTGTCTCATCCGCTAGGCACTGTTGCCTGGCCATAAATTCTGGATTGCCACCGAGTAGGATGTCTGTTCCTCGACCAGCCATGTTGGTAGCGATGGTTACCGTGCCTTTCCGGCCAGCCTGTGCGACTATCTCTGCCTCTTTTGCGTGGTATTTTGCATTTAAAACAACATGTTTGACACCGTTACGCTTCAAAAGGCTTGATAACCGTTCTGATTTCTCAATCGAAACTGTTCCTACGAGCACTGGGCGACCTGCTTCCTTTTGTTCCGCTATATCGCTAACGATCGCATTAAATTTTTCTTGTTCGGTGCGATAAATAGTGTCAGGTTCTTCCAGGCGTAGAAGCGTACGATTAGTAGGAATGACAGCTACATCGAGATTATAAATTTTTGCGAATTCTGGCGCTTCGGTGTCAGCAGTTCCGGTCATGCCAGATAGTTTTTCGTACTTCCGGAAATAATTCTGAAAGGTTACGGTCGCCAGTGTCTGATTTTCACGTTCAACTTTTACTTTTTCTTTCGCTTCGACTGCTTGGTGAAGTCCGTCACTCCAACGGCGGCCAGGCATGAGTCGTCCAGTGAATTCATCGACAATGACAACCTGGCCATCTTTAATCATGTAATCGACATCGCGTTGGAACAGAGTGTGTGCCCGTAATGCTTGATTTACGTGATGGAGTAGTGGCATGTTGAGTGGATCGTAAAGCCCGCCAGGACTTAGTCGATGCGCCAAGATTGTTTCAGTCTTTGCCATGCCGCTTTCGGTTAGCGATACGGTTTTATGCTTTTCGTCAGTAATATAATCACCTGTAGTTTCAAGAGCATCGCGGTCTTCGCCTTTCACGTCTCCTTGGGTTACCGCTCCTGCCTTCAGTTTTGGCACAATCCGGTTTACTTCTTCGTAGAGTTGGTTGGATTCTTCGGCTGGTCCAGAAATGATCAGTGGCGTTCTGGCCTCATCAATTAGAATGCTGTCTACTTCGTCGACAATTGCGAAGTGGTGCCCTCGCTGCACGTGGTGAGATAAATTGAATTTCATATTGTCGCGAAGGTAATCGAATCCAAACTCATTGTTCGTGCCATAGGTGATGTCCGCTGCGTAGGATTCTTTACGTTGGAGATCCTTTTTGTCGTGTTGGACTACGCCAACGCTTAATCCAAGGAATCGATAGATTTGACCCATCCATTCAGAATCACGCCTGGCGAGATAGTCGTTTACGGTGACAACATGGACACCTTTTCCGGTAAGGGCATTGAGATAGGCTGGAAGCGTGGCAACTAGAGTTTTACCTTCTCCAGTCTTCATTTCGGCGATCGTGCCACGGTGCAGCATCAAGCCACCAATAAGCTGGACGTCGAAGTGGCGCATCTGCAAAGTGCGACGTCCGGCTTCCCGCACGACAGCAAAAGCATCGGGCAACACGTCATCAAGCGGCTCTCCTTGTTCGAGCCGATTCCGAAAAGTAACAGTATTTGAACGCAGATCCTGATCAGAAAGGGGCGTAAAGGCGGCTTCTCGGTCGTTAATCTGCGCAATTAGAGGTGTTAGGCGCTTGAGGTCGCGCTCATTTTTTGTGCCGAAGACCTTGGCCAAAAGCGAGTCGAACATAGGTAGACAGGTCGACTAGATGATGAACGTTTTCATCGATATATCCGATTGATTGTATGAAAGCTGTAGTCCTTCAGTCAAGAAAGACCAGTGCTTTAATAGTTACAAGGAGTTAACGATGGTGCTGTTATACCAGTGTAATTTTAATTGGTTGACAAGGTTGCCACTGGCATCAGGAATTGTGATGGATTGAGTGGACGACCGTCGGCCCAGACTTCATAGTGTAAATGAGAGCCAGTCGAGCGTCCGGTGGAACCCACGTAACCGATTACATCACCTCGCTGGACCTGCGTGCCTGGTCGAACTGCGAAGCGAGTCAAGTGACCATACCGGGTAGTGATTCCAAAACCGTGTCGAATAACAATCAAATTGCCAAGTTCTCCGTTCCGTCTTGCTGATTCAACCTTTCCTAAAGCTGTAGCAAGAACGGGTCGACCATGTTGTGCGGAAATATCCATCGCCCTATGAAATACTCTGCCTCCCGTGAACGGATCTTTTCTATAACCGAAAACACTGCTGACCCAGCCATTTGTTGGCCAAATCGACGGTGTCGCATCAGCTAATGCTGCACGTTGATCAATGCCGTGACTGATACTGTCTAGTCGTCCACGTAAGTCACCAAGAAGGTTATCTAGTAAATTAAAGGTACTGTGTGGAGCTGTCAGGGCGGCGCTGTACAGCGGATTTGAAGGTCCAGTCTCCGGCCCCGGGCCACCACCCACTACCCGGACTTTAAGTGCCGCAGGGAGGGCTTCCATAGCTCGAAGTGAAGCTACATCTAAAATCGCTCGCTCATCAATATCAGCGACAACGGTATGCAGAGACGCTATCTCTGATGCGAGTTTTCTTGTCGCCTGACGAAATCCTGAATTTTCTATCTCAAGTGTGGCCAAGCTCGTTCGCAGATTTTCAATTTCGGTTGAGGCTGTCCAGCGATAGCCTACCCCCAGAAGGATAGGTGTCCCGATTATGGCGATTAGAAGCACCACCGCTGAGTGCAACTTCACCGTGAAACGGTAGAGCGCGCCCTCGGACCTTTCGGCGATAACGACGGTATATCGCTGATTGAATATTGGCATCAGAATTATTGATATTAGTGAGATTCTATTATCTCAAAATCTTATAAATCATTGAAAAATTTAACATATTGGGGCGTCAAGTGGAAGCATAGCTTCTCAGAGAGCAAAAATAAAGCGAAAATAATACCCTTTTCCAGTATTACTCACTGCTTCACATTCCTGCTCTGTTTATCGTATCTCTACCGTCTACGACTTTAGTAGTTTTTGATTTAATTTGAAATCCGTTGGACTCGACCTCAATCGCGTCGAATGAAGATTGAGTGCTCACTTGCAAGATCATTGGCAGCCGGTGTCACGATGGTTTTTACATTAATGCCTATTTTCTGACCTTCTTTGATCGCATCACGGACATCTTGTTCGCAGACAAATGGTACGGCATCCAGTTCGATTACAGGAGGTGAGAGTCTCGGAAGTGTGTGAGGACTTGCAGACATCGAGGGCTGATGGTCTTTATTGACAAGGGGACCATATCCTCTCGTGGCGAGAAATTGATCGATCCGGTTGCCGAGATTCACACTGCCTCCTGCCTGCGAGCCTGGAATCGGTTCCATTCGAGGATTTTCAACGATTGGCGTTGTAGCGATCTTTGCATGTGCAGAAGTGGTCTCATAAGCTAAGCGTTTAATGTTTAGCAAATGAATTGGAGAAATGTTGTCGGAAGTGATGTTACCACCGTAGCCACCACATCCTAACGTCATTGCCGGATCAAGGCCAGTGCTAAGGCCGGTCGAACCGTGTGTCGTTGGTGTATTGACAACAATCCTGAAGGCAGGTTTCTTCAGACCGAACTGCAGGATAATTTCGTCGTTTTGTGAGTGAATTGACATCGTGTGGCCCATACCACCATAAGCTAGAATCTGGTTGCATCGTTCACACGCCTCTCTCCAGTCTCGAACAACATAGAAGGAAAGAACTGGGCATAGTTTTTCCATTGAGAGCGGATAGTCTCGACCGACGCCCTCGAGAGGGGCAATCAGTATTTGAGTCCCATCCGGTACTTCGATGTTCGCAGCTTTTGCTATCTGAATCGCCGATTTTCCGACAAGATCTGGATTCGGATGACGCTGTGTCGTAATCAAGGTGCTGCTTAACGCACTAATTTGGCTGGGTGTTAGAAAATAACCACCTTGTGATTTAAATTCCTCTTTCACGGTATCTGCAATACTGTGGTCGGCAACCACTGAGTTCTCTGCTGAACAGAGCACTCCGTTGTCGAATGTTTTACCAAGCGTGATATCTCGGACGGCTTTCGGAATGTCCGCCGAACTCTCAATGTAGGCGGGAGCGTTACCTGGACCGACACCGTAAGCAGGCTTTCCAGCGCTGTAGGCGGCACGCACGAGCCCCATTCCTCCAGTTGCGAGGATAACCGCGACGTCTCGATGCTTCATTAATTCCTGCGTGCCCTCGATTGTCACAGTTCCCATGACATTAATGGCATCGTCGGGCGCACCCGCACGTTGGGCCGCTTTTGCCATGCGTTCAGCTATGTCGGTGATGCAGCGGACCGCTGCAGGATGAGGGCTTAACACGACAGCACAACGGGCTTTCATTGCGATCAGAAGTTTATAGATTGTCGTGGACGTTGGGTTTGTAGAGGGGATAACGGCTGCTACTACGCCAAAGGGCTCAGCGATTTCAATGATTTTTTGTTTTTCGAGTCGCCGAATGATGCCGACAGTCCTGAGTGGACGAATAAAGTTATGTATCCGGACTGCTGCGAAAAGATTTTTTTGCAGTTTGTCAGCCACCACCCCGTAACCAGTTTCATCGACAGCAGCCTTTGCCGAATCTTCTGCATGATGCGTAGCTGTTGAAGCCATAGCGTCAACTATGGCATCGACTCGTTCCTGAGACAGCTCAGCGAGTTTTACCTGTGCTTGCTTAGCACGATGTGCCAACACTCGAGCCTCTTGGATCGAGGTTAGATCGCGATCTTTTGTCGCTTCCGCCATCGATCGTCCTTAGGCTCAAACAAACGTTTGGGTTATCGTTACTCGGCGCGTTATCCCCAGCTACTGATATTGCTCACGGTCAGCGGCTATTTTGTCGGGGACTTAGGCAGATATTTTTCAACTTCGTTGTGTGGGCGAGGAATGACGTGCACCGAAACAAGTTCGCCAACTCGTCTTGCTGCTGCTGCTCCGGCATCCGTCGCTGCTTTAACGGCTCCGACATCGCCGCGCACCATGACGGTCACATATCCAGCGCCAATGTACTCTTTGCCGATCAAGATGACATTCGCTGCCTTGACCATGGCGTCAGCGGCTTCGATCGATCCCACAAGTCCTTTGGTTTCGATTAAGCCGAGCGCTTCCATTGGCATTGCCGTCCTCCTATGTGAAATAAGTGTGTTTAGAATGCTTCTAGCTGCAATGTGATGCGAATGTAGCACATCGCCTGCCATACGACAACTATCAAGAGTCTAAAACACAGTAGTTTTGAGGGCTCTTCAGGCTGTGAATTCTTTGGAACTTTAAGGTTCTTCGGTTGTGACCTGCGTTCGTCAGAGGCTTCGCTTACTCCAACCTTGCTTGGATAGATTTCTGTTAATTGTGACGGCTGCAATAGTCGCTGCAATAGCATAAGGTGTTGCCGCGATGACCGAGGTAAGGAGAATCGTGCCCACGCCGAACAGTGTCGCGTAAACGAGTATCCATCCCGCTATCCAGTTGATTAGCATTGGTGTAATCGGCTCGGGTGCAGGAAGATGCGCCGTGTCAGTTATGTGTCGCCAGCCTGGTCCACTGGGTTGTACGCGTCTATAGAATGCTGTTAGATGGGATAAAGGTTCTGGTTGCGTCAGATACGTGACCAACAGCCAGCACGCTGTGGTCCAGGTGACCAAGTAAAACAAACTGTTCGGGAAGACAATATTTGTAAATAGTTTTAAGTATGCGAAACCGATTGCGGGCGCTACCATCGCGGCAATTTCTGACCAGGCGTTTACCCGCCACCAATACCACCGGAGAATCAGCACTAAACCAATTCCGGCGCCAGACTCAAGAATAAATTCCCAGGCCTGGCGAATGCTTTCAAGATAGAAGGTCACTATGCCTCCCAGTATCATCAATAACAGGGTGGTGAGCCTCGAAGCTCGAACGTAATGCGCCTCTGAAGCATTGGATTTGATGAATCGCCGATAGAAATCATTGATCACGTAGGAGCAGCCCCAATTGAGTTGAGTGCCAATCGTTGACATATAGGCCGCAAAGAAACCAGCAAGTATCAAGCCGCGCCACCCAGCAGGCACGTGATCACGAATCACCATTACGTACCCAGCTTCGCGGTCAGTGATGTCCGGATACAGCACGAGTGATGCCAGTCCGACAAGAATCCACGGCCACGGACGTAGGCAGTAGTGGGCGACTGTAAACCAAAGGGTGGCGATGAGGGAGTGGCGTTCGTTTTGCGTTGACATCATGCGCTGTGCAACGTAGCCACCCCCGCCAGGTTCTGAACCTGGATACCAACTTGCCCACCATTGAACACCAAGGAAAGCAATGAAAGATGCTAGCGGTAAGGCGATAGTCTGTACAGCGTCTATGCCATTTGTTCCGATCGTAGGAAGGAATCTAAATGTAGATTCTGGAAGAGCTGCTTGGAGACCATCGATTCCACCCACTTCTGGCAATCGTAAGGCGAACCAGGCAAGGGCAATCGTGCAGAGCATTGCCAATGCAAATTGGATGAAGTCTGTAACAACGACTCCCCATAGTCCTGACAGCGAAGTGTAGATGCCGGTGAATGCTAAACTCACAAGCACGGCAGTCAGTCGGTCCCATCCGAGCGTGACTAGAAGGATTTTCGCCATAGCGAGATTAACCCAGCCCATGATGAGAAAGTTGACTGGTAGTCCTAGGTACAATGCTCGAAAGCCCCTAAGAAAAGCTGCTGGTCGACCCGTATAACGAAGTTCTGCGAATTCAACATCTGTGACGATGCCGGCGCGTCGCCATAGTCTTGCGAAAAAGAAAACGGCAAGGGTGCTGCCTAAGGCTGCGTTCCACCATATCCAATTACCAGCAATTCCATCTCGAGCCACAATTCCTGAGACAGCCAATGGAGTATCAGCAGCAAACGTTGTAGCCACCATGGAAGTTCCTGCGAGCCACCACGGTAACGATCGACCTGAAAGAAAGAACTGCCCGACATCAGTGCTGGCACGCCGATAGTAGGTGAATCCGACGGCCAATATCACAAAGAAATACAGAGCAATAATGAACCAATCAAGAATTGTGAGTGCCATGGTTTCTTGATTACTTGGTTAGCCAATCCTCGATTACGGCGTCGTGCAACAGCGGTCGTATCGTTTGGATGTCTGAGTGAGCGTTGTTAGTGGTTGGGTAAAGACGATTTGCGAGTAGGACGATGTAAAGGTCTCTCTCAGGATCGATCCAGAGCGATGTGCCGGTAAACCCTGTATGGCCAATAGAGGAAGGGGACATTCGCGTTCCGCAGGACGAGGTCGGAAGCATCCTATCCCAGCCGAGGGCGCGCGAACTGTTTGGCACCCCACTCCGGGTAGTGAATGCTCGAACCGTTTCGGTTCGCCCAAACACTGTTTCAGATTCGTATCCTTGGAGCATGAGGCGGGCGAACTTGCCTACAGCCGTGGCAGAACCGAACAATCCAGAATGTCCTGCAGCACTGCCTAGGGCCCAAGCGTTGTCATCGTGGACTTCTGCATGCAGAAGTCGATTTCTCCACTGGCTGAATCCGCTGGGAGCGATCCGACTTCGCCAAGTGTCTGGTGGATCGTAACGTAGGTCGTTAAGGTCTGCCCGTTTGGTGAAGGCCATAAATTGATCTGCGAGGCTCTGGCCTCCAACATCTTCAATAAGAAAGCCGAGAAGAATAAAACCTAGATCGCTGTAGATTGACTGCGAGCGGGGAACATATTCGAGTGGCAAATCGCAAATGGCTTCCTCAAATTCCTGTCGTCCTGTACAGGTGTGGTAGAGAGGTTGGTGGGCTGATAATCCACTTGAATGATCCATCAGGTCACTGATCGTAACGGTGCTTCGATCGTTGTTAGTCCACCTGGGTAATCGTAACGAAACTTGTTCATTTGTATGGATCTTGCTGGCTTCTTGGAGGCCCATCAGCAGGGTCGTGGTGGCTACGACCTTTGTTAAAGAAGCCAAATCAAAAATGGTTTCTGAATCGGTTGNNGGAGTATCTGTGTCGTAGGTGCAATGACCGAATGCTTCGTGCCAGAGAACAGTNTCAGCAGTTCCTACTTCAATTACCGCAGCTGGAAACGCTTTCATNCGCACGCCGTNGTTCAGGATTGACCGTGCTCGGTCGAATCTATTCATACAGAGTTTTCACCCGAGAGGTTTCGCNGGTCGTAATTGCCCAACATTAGGCCTGACATCCATCCAATCATGAGCGTCGTAATCGACCCTATCAAAACGTACCACTGCCANGAAATAGCTGTAAAACTCCACACCGCAATCATGATGGAAACGCCAGAGGCAATTCCTAGAGCAGCGGCTCTTTGGCCAACTTGGGTGAAAGTNCCAAGAAAAAATATNCCAAGAATAATGCCATTTGTGAATGAGGCGACGCCAAGTACTTCGTCAATGACGCGGGTAGATAACTTGATGGCTAGCAAAGCTACACTAATCTGNGCGGAAGCCCAGAAGACGGTGGTCCAACGCGAGACGCGGAGATAGTGGCCNGCATCACGGAGATGTTTTGTGAGTGGAATGTAAAAGTCTCCTAGTGTTGCAGCAGATGAAGAGTTAAGCGANGAAGACAATGTTGACATTGCGGCTGCGAAAATTGCGGCTACNACCAGTCCGACGACTCCGCTTGGTAAATGGGTCACAATAAAGTANGGGAAGATNCGGTCAGTCTGCACTTNTCCGTTGNCGGTAAAAGCTGNTANATCATGCGGGGCGTAGGTTAAATAGTAATACCAGAGCATTACACCAATTAGTAAGAACAGNACAAATTGACTCGCAATCAATAGCCCNCTTCCAAGAAGAGCTNTTCTNGCCTGCNTTGNGTTCCTGCAGCAAAGGTACCTTTGCACGATTAGTTGATCGGTTCCATGTGTAGCCATGGTCAAGAANGCGCCNCCGATTAATCCNGACCAGAACGTATAATCTTGAGTTGCAGTTACAGTAAAGTCGAACAGTTGAAATTTNCCCGCGGCTGACGCAGCGGTAGATATCTCAGCCCAGCCTCCTGGAATTTGGTTTAAGAGAATTNTNGCTGCGAGCCCAGCNCCTGCGAGATAGAGTCCTAGCTGGACGACGTCGGTCCAAATAACAGCGGACATTCCTCCTAGAACCGTGTAGATCACCGTGATGCTTCCGATTATCAGGATCGACAAAATCAAAAGNCTCACATTTGGTTCAAGTGTTGGGANCCAAGAATGCAGCGTTGTGACGACGCCAGGTGTTACTAAAAANAGGGTGGTCAGAACCAAACCCGTAGCAAATAATCTGAGGCCATCCGCAACGGTTCTAGTCAGTAGAAACAACAAAGAGGTAAACCTTCGCACGCTGTCGCCAAAACGATTTCCAAGTATCTCGTAGACGCTAACTAAATNTCCGCGNAAGTAGGCTGGTATAAATATCACCGTAACAGCAATNCGACCCAGNAAGTAACCAAAGACTANTTGAAGAAANGAAAANTTTCCGGAGTACGCAAGGCCAGGCACACTAATAACGCTCACAGTGCTCGTCTCAGTGGCGACAATNGAACCCATNACGGCCCACCANGGGATGTTTTTCCCAGTTGTAAAGTAGTCGCGAACGTTCNTTTGCGATCGGGAAAAATACGCACCGAACAATAAAACGCAAAATAGGTAGACGGTGAGAACGACGAGGTCTAATGCGCGCATTTAGATGAAGTTAGNATTTCGAGCATCNCGATCACTNGAGTGCCCATATTCTATAAAAAATTAATTCTNCGACAGTTTTAGGTTNCCAAAGGTGCATGCTACGCTTTGTATTCTATAGAAATTACTGACAAGGAGATCGGAAGTAACGACAGTAAGCTAAACCNTAGTATTTACGATGCTTGNNCTAACAGTANNATGAAGAATAAGGTTGCCATTTTTGNATGGCTTGTGATTTTAGCNAGGTGCNCTGGAGCGGGCCCGGAAGAGTGGCCTGTTTATCANGGGTTTGGCAGTAATCAATACTCTGCCCTCGNTCAGATTAATCGTTCAAACGTGCACACATTGGAGGTTGCTTGGACTTATCGAACAGGGGATAGCGATCCAGACAACCGTTCTCAAATTCAAGCGAACCCGATTGTCGTGGATGGCATTTTGTATGCGACGTCAGCTCAATTNAAGGTGTTTGCACTTGATGCTACGACAGGNCTACATCGATGGACTTTTGATCCTTTTGCTAGTTCTGCTTTAGAGNCCGAAGGCNGTGATAACGGTTACGATTTATTTGGTGCCGGTGTGAGTCGTGGCGTTACTTATTGGGAGGATGGGGAAGACCGNCGGATTTTCTCTACGGGCGGCTCGTTTCTCTACGCAATTGAAGCATCGACNGGTCAGCTCATTACAACATTTGGTNATAAAGGTGCGATTGATTTACATGATGGCCTNGGTCGCGATGTTGNAGATCTATTCATTGTTTCGAATACNCCGGGTGTTGTTTATAAAGATTTGTTAATTGTACCAACGCGTGTAGCAGAGGGAACNAAGGCGGCGCCAGGACACATTCGGGCCTACGACGTTCGAACGGGAGAGATTGCNTGGATCTTTNACACGATTCCCCAACCNGGTGAATTTGGTTATGANACNTGGCCNAAGGATGCCTGGAAATCCANTGGNGGTGCGAACAATTGGGCTGGGATGACGGTTGATGATGANCGNGGTGTGGTCTATGTACCCACTGGGTCGGCGACACCAGATTTTTACGGAGGTGATCGCATAGGTGCGAATCTCTTCGCCAATACGCTACTCGCTCTTGACGCGTCGACCGGACACTTAATCTGGCATTANCAANTTGTTCGACACGACCTCTGGGATCGCGATCTACCAGCACCTCCGAANCTTGTTAGTGTTACTCATGCAGGGCAACGGCATGACGCAGTAGCNCAGATTACNAAATCTGGCCATGTTTTCCTGTTTGATCGGGATACTGGTGAGCCCTTGTTTCCTATAGAGGAACGCCANACNCCGCCGTCTGATCTTTNTGGTGAGGTTGCGTGGAAGACGCAGCCGGTTCCANTGAAGCCTCCNCCGTTTTCGCGTCAAGTGTTCTTGCAGGATGACGTAACCGANATTTCTTCAAACGCAANGTCTGAAGCATTGGAACAGTTATCACGTGTTCGTACGGGTGATCCTTTTACTCCACCCAGTCGTGAAGGAACCATAATTTTTCCCGGATATGACGGTGGAGGNGAATGGGGTGGTGCGGCCGTNGATCCCAATGGCATTCTNTANGTAAATGCCANCGAGATGCCGTGGATTCTCAGAATGATTNAANTCGAANACGANATGCAAAATCCTGGTCACGCGGTTTATTCTAACGAATGTCTCTATTGCCATGGTGTTGATGGCCGAGGTGATCCTTTAGGANTTNATCCCTCACTNGTCGATGTGCCAANGAAGTTGACGAAGTCAACTGTCGCTAGAATCATTACCCGTGGTGTAGGTGTGATGCCGTCNCANGAGTATCTTTCCGAGCAAGAAGTTGATGACCTAGTGGCGTACCTNTTTAGTGAGNNNGCTTTNCTTTCTCNCGATAACAAAGAGAGAAAACCANTCCAAGANNCTAGCNATGCAAACTACAGNTCGACTGGGTATGTTCGGTTTCTTGACTCAAANGGNTATCCGGCGATTAAACCACCTTGGGGAACGCTGACTGCGATTGATCTTAATATAGGTANCATCCTTTGGCAGGTTACGTTGGGTGAATTTGANTTGTTAACTCAAAAAGGGTTTTCACCNACNGGNACTGAAAATTATGGNGGTCCAATTGTGACNGCAGGTGGACTCCTATTCATTGCGGCGACGANGGATGAAANATTTCGNGGATTTGATATACGGGATGGCGCACTTCTGTGGGANACTAAATTACCAGCTGGCGGCTANGCAACACCCGCCACGTATATGANTGATGGACGACAATTTGTGGTTGTTGCAGCGGGTGGTGGCAANATGGGTACGAAGTCTGGTGATGCATACGTTGCATTCGCTTTGCCAGACGACTAGTAAAGTGTGAANTATTGTGAAGAAAGANCTCAGATATTTTCTTCGGTATATCGAGAAGCATGCGCCTGAGNTGTTGATGCAAGTGCCTGGNGAGGTGAATCCTCGTTGGGANCTGTCGGCAGTACAAAAGCGNCTCGAANTGGACCGGAGACTGCCGGTGCTTCAATTTCAAAAAGTGGTCGGCTCTACAATGCCGGTTATTTCTAATTTATTTGCGAGCAAGACCCACTTAGCGCTCGCCCTTGAAACGACTCCGGAAAAAGTTATTCCACGGTTTACAGATGCTCAAGTCAACGGTCTTGCNCCACGTAATGTTAAGAGTGGACCTGTTAAGGATGTGGTTTTGGCNGGCGATAATGTCGACCTGAACGTCCTGCCGATAGTGACCCATTGCGAAAAGGATGCCGGTCCTTATCTCTCGTCAGGTGTGACAATTATGCGGGACCCGGTATCAGGATCCTTGAATGCAGGCATCTATCGAAATCTAGTCACATCNCCGACNACATTAACCATGAATATGGCGCCGTTGTGTCATGGATCAGAAATAGCTGCCGACGCAGAAAAAGCNAAACATCATGTGGAAGCAGCGATTGTCGTTGGGCATCATCCAGCCTTAGCTATTTCCTCGCAGCAGAGAGGTCAACGGAGNGANCTGGAACTCAACACGATGGGGGCCTTACTGGAGGAACCCTTGGATATGGTACCTGCGGAAACGATTGACNTGCCTGTCCCGGCCGATGCAGAAATTGTCATCGAGGGTCGAATCAGAACTGACGCGTGGGCCGATGATGGACCCTTTGGAGATTACTGGCTCTATTATGCACCACCGAAGCCAGCACGAATTTTCGAGGTGACCGCAATTACGCATCGGCGGGACGCAATCTTCCACGATATCTTTAGCGTAGGTCCGGAACATTTGACCCTATTTTCCCTCGGCATGGAGGGGGTCGTGTTCTCTCAACTTAAGCAGCTTGTACCGGACCTCATAGCGATCAATGTCCCAGTNTGTGGTTCCGGCAACTTAGTTTATGTGCAGATTCGAAAAGGTCTCGANGGACAGGGGGTCAATGCAGCAATAGCAGCACTCGGTGCTTACAGGTTTAAGTGTGCCGTAGTTGTGGATGAAGACGTGGATATTAATGATGATGGAAAGGTCCTCTGGGCGATGATGACGCGAACACAGGCTGATCGCTCCATTTTTATGATTCCNGGNTCTTACGTATCACGNGTTGACCCTACGGGGTACCCTGCATGGCAAACAGGTAATGAAGGGGCACCCTTGCTTAGTACCCGTCTTGGTATCGACGCAACTAAACCTCTCGATCCGGCATTTCCTGAAGTNGCGGAGCCTCCAAGTGAGTTGTGGANNAATTTGGATTTGAAACGGTATTTAAAATGAGAGCGGTTCGANNCTTNGGCTGCGTTCTNGCGCTGNTTGCCTCTCTTNCCTTGTCGATTNAATCTACGCAAGAAAATCTNAAGTCAATCACCTTTCTAACAAATTATGTTTTTATCGGGCGCCACGCGCCNTTTTTTGTCGGTAAGGAAAAGGGTTTTTATCGAGAGGCAGGGTTTGATATCAATATCCTACCAGCGACTGGGAGTGCGTTTGTTATTACTGCACTGGAGGGGNGTCAAGCTGACTATGGCATGGTTGAGGCTGCGTCCTTGGTGCNGGCGATTGCTCAAGGCGCTTCCGTAAAGGCGTTNGGTGTATATATGGATCAGAGCACCAGCGGACTTGCTTCGCTGGANCCGTATCCAACATTAGAAAGTCTTACAGGTAAGACTGTCGCTGCTTCNCTGACAGACAGTGCACGAGTGATTCTGCCAAGTGTTCTCGCCGANGGTCAATTGAACGAATCNACCATTGACTGGCTGACTGCNGATCCTGGNGTCTATTTTTCATTACTTCTCTCAGACCGCGCGGACTTGGTGACTGCAGCGAGTGACAGCGATGTACCAACACTGCAAAGAATTGTAGAACCTAGAGGTCGNACGGTGCATTTCTCTTCNTTTGCTGACTGGGGATACGATGTNTANGGGTATTTTCTNGTGGCACGCAGCGATCGACTCANNTTNCGGCAAGAGGANGTAAGAGCATTTGCGACAGCNACTGCTACTGCGGTCGATTACGCAATCACGCATCCCGAAGAAGCNGCGCGTATTATGGCTCGGTANAGTCCGGCCCTTGATGAGNTGACCGCACTAGCGCATTGGAAAGGATCGATNAGCGCTATGAATACGGCTGCCGTTCANNATGNAGGTTACGGTATAGCGACCCAAGAACGTTTNCAGCGGAGTATTGATTTCGTCGGACGGGCATTCGAATTCAAAACCCAAGTTACGCCGAACGATCTCTACGCTCACGGTTTTTTGCCCTAGTTTANGGNNNCAAGACTTNGTGTCGAGAAATAGACNCTATTGCCGCCGCGACGGCCGCCAGGCAAAAGCAAGTTCTTCGATGAGCACCACGAATCCTATACCCGCACTTGTAAAAATTGTAATCGCTAGTAAGCAGGCAAACACTAGAGGGGTATCAAGATTGAATTGAGCTGAGAGTATCAAATAACCTACTCCTCGATTCCCGCCGATAAATTCTCCGACTACAGATCCAACGAGCGCAAGGGGAAATGCCACTTTCAGAGCGTCGGTCAAGTGAGGCAGAGCATGTATCAACCGCACCTTTCGGAAAATTCTGAATTCCGACCCGCCAAATAGGCGCGCTAGGTTGATCATGTCTGGTTCGATTTCACTTAAACCAGTCACCGCATTTACAAAAATTGGGAAAAGGGCCATTAGAAAAGCCAAAAGAATCTTTGGTTCGTCTCCGAGGCCAAACCAGATTACAAAAAGTGGAGCTATGGCGACTTTTGGAATTCCATTGAATGCTGCCAGGAAAGGCAAGATCAGGATTTTCAACGGCCGCACGTAAACCACGAGTAGTGCAAGTAGCACTCCTAGAATAAGTGCAATTACTAAACCGAGTAGAGTGGTTGTTGCTGTAATCCCAAGGTGCTCGACTTGCAGGGGGAGTGTTTCGAAAAATCTATTAAAGAACTGTGAAGGTGCTGGAAGTATGTAATCTGGGATGCTGGCCCACACCACTCCGTACTCCCAGAACGCTAATCCGGCGATGAGTCCGATGANCAGCACAGGTAGACGTCTCAAATTAAGCNCCTNCGCTATTCGCNCCACACNGTTTCCATTTCTTNCCTAATCACGGCAGATAATTCNAAAAANCGAGAGNCTTGCAGCGTTGCGNTCGTCCNGGGGCGTGGCAAGTCAATGGCTATTGTCGCTTGTACGCGTCCAGGCCTCGGACTCATGATAATTACTCGATCCGACAANAGGACGGCTTCAGTNATGCTGTGTGTAACAAATACGACGGTGTTCATCGTNTCCATCCAGATACGCTGNAAACGGAACCCNAGGTTTTCGCGCGTAATNACATCAAGNGCNCCGAACGGTTCATCCATAAGCAGTAGGGTNGGATCGAGAAGNAACGCACGGCAGATTGAGACACGCTGTTGCATGCCGCCAGACAGTTCGTGTGGGAAGCTGTTTTCGAAAGTCTCAAGTCCAGCTAGCTGAAGTAAAACCTGTGCCTGTTTCCGNTAGGTGTCTGGATTAAGTCCNCGCATTTCTGCTGTAAACAGAATATTGTCCATGGTGCGCCGCCAAGGTAACAGCACNGGAGATTGAAAGACCATGGCCGTGCCTGGCACTGGTCCCTTGACTGTTTGTCCGTGAACNGTGANCNNGCCNCCNGTCGGCGTGTTGAGTCCTGCGATTAGGCGCAGAGTGGTGGATTTTCCACATCCACTTGGACCGACGATAGTCAGAAATTCTCGNTCTCGTGCCTCGAAAGAGAGTTGGTCGAGTGCTGTTACACTTTGAAATACTTGTGACAGACCGTCTACGACTAANGCCGCATCTTGGGAAGTATCGAATGCAATTGACTTAGGCATGNAAGTATCGTGAGGCANTGTCATCGAATTGGAAACGCTATAATTAGGAACATCTTGCNTATTTCATCACGAAACTGGCTTATGGTGCTNGCGATCATCTGCNGCGGACANGGCTGNGCNAGCCAGTCCGCCGTCGAAGACGTTGTTTCCANAGCACAGATNCGACCNAACATTGTATATATNCTAGCCGACGATCTCGGATATGGNGATCTTGGTGTATATGGTCAGGAATTGATTAGCACACCGAATATTGATCGGCTNGCNGCNGNAGGTATGCGNTTCACTCAACATTATGCTGGATCGACAGTCTGTGCGCCTTCGAGNGCGTCNCTGATGTCAGGTCTGCATACNGGTCACACTTACATTCGCGGNAATAAGCCTATATTTCCAGAAGGGCAATATCCGATTCCGGCTTCTAGNATTACGATTGCGGAAGTNTTACAGGACGTTGGTTACAAGACCGCTGCAATTGGTAAATGGGGGCTCGGCGCACCGGGAACAGAAGGCCTGCCGACGCGACAAGGTTTCGACTACTTTTTTGGTTATAACGATCAACGAGAAGCACATAGTTACTACCCAGACCATTTGTGGCGNAATGAAGAACGGGTAGACCTACNGNAAAACNNGGAGGGNCANCGNGGTACGTATAGTCATGANCTTCTTACTGATGAAGTGCTGACATTCTTGCAGNAAAAAACAGAGGAGCCNTTTTTTCTATANATCCCTTACACGATACCTCACGCTGCGCTCGATGTGCCTGATGATTCAATGNTGGTGTATGAAGGACAATTTCAGGAAAANCCATGGGAAGCGNNGGGTAGCTATATCGGGCAGGAGACACCACGGACTGCNTATGCGGCCATGGTGTCGAGGCTCGATGCTGACATTGGAAGAATTCTACGTACCNTAGAAACCCAANGNTTNNTCGACCAAACGCTCGTCATTTTCACAAGCGANAACGGTCCCCATCAAGAAGCAGGCGCTGANCCAATCTTTTTCAACAGCAACGGCGGTTTGCGTGGTATCAANCGCGATCTNTATGAGGGAGGCATTCGCGTTCCAATGATTGCGATGTGGAGAGGTGTCATCCAGGAAAATTCGGTNACTGATCATATTTCAGCNNTTTGGGATGTTATGCCAACACTGTGCGCAATTATAGNTGTTGANCCGCCTCCAGATATTGATGGAATCTCCTTTTTACCAACCCTGCTTGGTGAATCTCAAGTCGCCCACGATTACCTCTATTGGGAATTTCATGAACAGGGTGGTAAGCAGGCNATCAGAATGAACANCTGGAAAGGTGTNCGTCTCAANGTTANTGATGCTTCTCCANCCCCCATNGAGTTGTATGACCTCAGTCGAGATCGTCAGGAGNCTCNNGATNTATCATTTGATTATCCGAANATTGTTACTCGGATTGCTCAATTAATGGATGAGGCGCANACGCCGTCTGATCTCTTTGTCTTCCCTGGNGACGACCCATGATTNACTGGTTGTCAACGTTACTGACTNCGTGCTCAGATTTCTGGCTGCGACCGTTTAGGAATAAGTGGGNATGGNTTCTANNTGTTGGGATGCTAGCAATGTCGTGTGCAGGTGAGGTGTCAATTGACGATCGTGCACCGTCCANAGACTTGGATAAACCTAATATTCTCTGGATTATTGCTGAAGATTTAGGTCCGGAGTTGAGCGCGTATGGGCATCCCGAAGTGCNGACTCCGAATCTNGATCAACTTGCGNNGAATGGTGTTCGGTATACCCACGCGTTCACGACATCTCCNGTGTGTTCGTCCAGTCGATCAGCTTTCATGACAGGTATGTACCAGACGACGATCGGNGCNCACAATCACCGTTCTCATCGAGANGACAACTACCCGCTTCCGGACGGCGTGCGTCTCATTACAGATTGGTTNCGAGATGCTGATTATTTCACAGGNAATATNGTTGATTTGACTGATAGNGATGAAGAANTTCATTATCGGGAAGTCATGGAGGGAGGNTTTGCNGACTTTNCCGGCACCGGNAAAACTGACTGGAATTTTCATTATGAAGGTGAACCCTTTGATACCGATCGCTGGAGTGACCTAGCACGTAACGAACCCTTTTATGCGCAGGTCAACTTTCCAGAGACGCATCGNGGTCCAGAGTGGGANAATGCTCACNAGCAAATCATGCGNCCCGCGAATCCATCTGCGGTAAGTATGCCTCCGTACTATCCAGATCATCCTGAAGCCCGCGCAGATTGGGCNCAGTACCTGAACTCGATCATGTCNTTAGATCGTAAAGTCGGCTTTGTGCTGAATCGGCTGGAGGAGGATGGGTTAGCTGATCGNACTGTTGTNATATTTATGAGTGACCATGGAAGGGCNATGGTGAGNGGGAAACAGTGGCCNTATGATAGNGGNCTGCATGTTCCACTCATTGTGCGGTGGCCCAGCGAAATTCCAGCGCCTAAAGGGTTCACGGCTGGAGCCATAGAAGACCGNCTGATTGCTTCAATCGATGTNTCAGCGACCACNCTGGCAATTGCTGGTGTTGTNCCGCCTGCCAAGATGNANGGACAAGTGTTTCTAGGTGAAGGCGCATCNCCTCGANCGTACGTNTTTNGTGGTCGCGATCGAGGAGATGAAACAATCGATCGTATTCGNACGGTTCGTGATGATCAATATCGGTACATTNGGAACTANTATCCTGAACGGGGACTGCTACAACTCAATCGATATAAAGAATTTAGTTATCCCATGATTCCATTAATGCGGGAATTACACGAGGCAGGTCAGTTAACCTCTGTTCAGGCTGCCTTGTTGGCGCCGAGTCGCCCTGAGGAAGAACTGTACGACCTTGATGCCGACCCGTTCGAAGTAGACAATGTAGCTGAGGACCCGAGACATGCCGAACCACTGCAACGTCTCCGAGTGGCTTTGGATGAATGGATTATCCATTCGAATGATCAGGGTGAAATGCCTGAGGGGTCTGAAATCTACGAGTACTGGGAACGCGAGATGAGCGAGATCTACGATGCTCAAATCAAGCAGATGCTAAAAGAACGACAGGAACGTAAAGCAGCAAGAAACTAGCCAGCTAGATCAAGAGAGATATTGGTTTTCTACATGATTCGAAAGAGTAAAAAAAGAACTACGCGGCGTAAATTTCTCCAAAATGTTGCAGGTGGCGTCCTTGTGCCAGCGGTAGTTAAAGGAGCTACTCCCTTTGATAGGTTGAGTTCTTCGATTGATCGGTCAAGACAGGATGGTCTGACAGCGATTGTCGCTCTGGAAAAAGGCCTGACTCGTCCGTGGCTTGATGCGGGGCTATGGGCAAATCGTTTGCAGGACTGGCGGCTTAAAAATGGTCGCATCGAATGCCTAGCTGGTGGGCAAGAAGATTTGGGTCGCACGGTTGGAATATTAACCCGTGAGATCGTGAGCGGTGAGGGGGCCGCGCATCTCCGTGTGTTAACTGGCACGCTTGAATCGTCAGGAGACGGCGGCTTTAGTGGTTTTCTGATTGGAGTGGGAGCTGGAAATCTCGACTACCGTTCGTCTGCCTTGGCTCAAAAGGCATCTGGCATGGCTGGGGGTTTCTGGTGTGGATACGAAAGTGATGGCCAAATTCGATTTCGTGAACATACAGACGAGCGAGCGCCTCTGGCTTATGAGGAACTGTCCTCTGAGCAGACGANTGAAGGGNTTGGTCCAAANCGTAATTTGAATGAAGTAGTCGAATTACGCTTNGACATTAAGNCTGAATCAAANGGACGNTTCNCAGTCACTCTAAATGCATTCGACGCCAAAACAGGAGAGCTCCTGGCTGGAGGAATTCGCCGTGATGTTGCGGATCGGGATGTNACCGGGGCGGTCNCACTTGTATCCTCTGCGANGCCGCAAAGTNNNNGTCGCGCTCGTCATTGGTTTCAAGATCTTGAGAGTGGTGGNTCCAAGNTNGCCAACCATGCATCCAGNTCTTTNGGNCCTATTCTAGGGACCTTGTACTCCCTTAACCAAAACGTCCTCAAGGTGTCNGTCCAGTTGATGCCTCTTAGTGATGAGGAGCCNCGGACGGTTNTGTTNCAGTATCGAGCNCCAGGAGGNNTNTGGCAAGAAGGAANCANTGCAGAGTGGGGGGTAGGATATTCAGCAGTGTTTCGAATGGAAGAATGGGATTCTTCTAAATCGTGGGAATATCGAGTGCGATACGAAAACTTATCGGGAGTCCAACACGATTATCTTGGTNTCGTTCAACAAGACCCGANNGACTATGANGAGTTNGCTATNGCGCATCTAAGTTGTGTNATGCCAGTCGCCCGTTCGTTTGAGGGTGGGNTAGGTGAGCCTGAGCTNCCGATAGCGGAANTNTTAGGGCGTTACACNAATANGAANATTCATTTTCCACACGCNGATTTAGTNAGGNACCTCTCGGTTCATGATCCGNAACTNCTTGTNTTTGCAGGCGACCAGNTGTACGAACATAGTCCGACTCGGCAGGATGAGAGTAAGACACAAGCGCTGGACTATCTATANAAATGGTTTCTTTGGTACTGGTCATTTGGCGACTTAACCCGTCGAGTGCCGACGATTATTCAGACNGACGATCATGANGTCTATCAGGGAAACCTNTGGGGCAATGGTGGTCGCGCAGCACCACCCAAGATTGTGGACCGTGACGGTGTAGCNACTAGGGTGCCTGATCAAAATCGGGGGGGNTATAGGTTCAGCCCTGGATTCATTAACCTTGTCCAGCAGACCCAGTGCGGACACAATCCCGATCCCTACGANCCGACACCGNTTGANCAAGGTATTGGNGTGTACTATGCAANATTNCTTTATGGCGGTATCAGTTTTGCTCTTNTAGAGGANCGTAAGTTTAAGACTGCGCCAATCCAAGGCGCAGACCTTGACGTCCATGAAGCNGAATTGNTGGGNGGGNGGCAGGAAGCATTTTTGCAGAGTTGGGCTCATGACAAAGGCGATGTNGATGGTCGTATCTGCTTAACACAAACCGTATTTGCGNGTGTGCAGACCAGTCCGGAAGGCCGCCCGTTAGTGGATTGGGATTCGAATGGTCACCCAAAACTTCAACGNGATCGCGCAATNGCGTTATTGCGGGACGCGGGAGCGCTTGTACTGGCAGGNGATCAGCATTTAGCTTCCATTGTTCGGCANGGTATTGATTCACACACTGACGGTGTTGTGCAGTACACGGGTCCTGCGACACTATCGTTTTGGCAGCGCTGGTTTGAGCCACGCACGGGCTTNCCTAATGCTAANGNTAGGCATACAGGTGATTTTGTGGACGCTTTTGGCAATAGACTTCGAGTGCATGCTGTAGCAAATCCAAAGATTTCNTTCGANTATTATCGTCGNTTTAAGCCNGGTCGTAGTCAGGCGTTGGGAGACACTCGGCTAAAGAGTGAAGGGTATGGGATTATACGAGTCCAAAAATTACAAAAGAAATATGTCATTGAATGTTGGCCACGGGCTGTTGACCCGCGTGGTCCCGATGCGGCTCAATTTCCAGGCTGGCCGTTTCATCTGCGGTTTGACGAGTGTGATGGACGGGCACTTGATTAGCAAGGAGAACGAGTCAATCTCTGTGATGCATGTCGAAAGTTTGACTTAACATTGCTGGGCGGAGTATAAAGATCTGTTGGATCTATTCGAAATAGCGGTGCTGATGCTATTCACAACTTAGGAAGTTATCGCGGATGATAAACGTGAGACTGTTCAACTGGTTCAAGAAGACTGTAGATGTCAACTTTACGATATCTGTAAGCACGGCGACGGTCGTCACTATTTTCGACACGACCACGATGCCGTGGGCGTGCAACTGGATGATGTAGCCTGAACTAAGTAAGAACAAGTAATCAAAGGCCATCATCCAGGCGGATGATGGCCTTTTTTTATTCAAGGAAGAGGCGCGACGGGTGTTTCATGTCTAGTGATAAAGGCCAAACGGAAGTTCGAAGAGTAGGGATAGCGGGATTTGGAACCGTGGGCCAGTCGGTGGCGCGGTTGCTGTGTTCAGGGAGATATCCCAATCTGCTGCTAACGCACATCTACAATAGAAATATACAGGCGAAGAAAGTCGACTGGGTGCCAAGACGCGTCGTATGGACGGACCGGGTTGAAGATGTATTAGATATTGGCGTGGATATATTTGTTGAATTGATCGGCGGACTGTCACCTGCAAAAGAGTGGATTGAAGCTGCCATTATAGGTGGAAAGTCAGTGGTAACTGCGAATAAGCAAGTAATCGCCAAACACGGTGCTGAGCTCTGCACATTGGTTCGTCAAGGTGGGACGGCGTTAGGTTTCGAAGCAGCCGTTGGTGGCGGCATACCAATGGTGCGAGGTATTCAGCAGGGGTTAGGCTCGGATCATTTAATCGAACTTGTCGGTGTTTTAAATGGCACGTGCAATTTCATCTTTGATCGCATGGAGAGCGCAGCAGTAACAATGGAGGAGGCAGTCCAGGAGGCGCAGGCACTCGGTTATGCGGAGGCTGATCCTTCAGATGACCTAGACGGATTGGATGCACAGGCGAAGATCGCAATCTTGTCAGCGGTAGGACTTCGTCGTCCAT
>NZSH01000055.1 GCA_002696705.1 Woeseiaceae bacterium
GCGCCTACATTGCATCTCAAGTCGCACGTTTTCGGGCTGGTGCTAAAGTTGGGTCTAAAAATGACACGCCTTGAGAAAGCCGCGTAACAGCCTTCCTGCCATAACACACCTGCCTTTTTAGTAAACCAGTTTATAAAAGAATAGTTTTTGCAATTCGAACAAACCAATGCGTAAAGTCGTGCGGTTCCGCCACCAGGTCTCTGGATTAAAGTAGTCTACTGAGGTGGGATACATCGTCAACCTAACGTTTCGGTCACCAAATACACGCTGAAAAATATACAAGGCGCGCGCAGAATGAAATCTTGTTGTTACAAGAATAAGACTTCCGATGTTTGCATCGTCTACCCAATTTGCAACTAAATTGGCTTCGTCGAAAGTAGACTCAACACCTTCTTCTAGGACAACAATGGCATCATCCGGTACACCCAATTCACGCAATAGTAACAACTTGAATTCTTTCGGACTCGCAGGACTCACACTTCGCTGCCGCAGCATCTCGCTGGACTGAGGTTCATAGCCAAGAGTCACAGCAACTCGTGGGGCATATCCATCCTTGTAAAGATCTGTCGCAACTATTTCGCGCTCCCCAAAATAACTGCCGTCCAAAATCACAATCGCATCTGAAGCCTGAATAGGATCTACTACGATCATGAGTGAGCCTAGCCACGAGAGCACCGGCACACGAGCAATGTAGAGAGACCCAAGCAACATGCAAGTCATGAGGAATGCAGATGCTACAAATGATCTCCACCGTACTTTCAGCATGGCAACCACTTTGACTTTAACTCCCCTTTTTTAAACCACGCAAATCCGTCATCTTCACTTTTCTGGATATGGGAACAATGTCGAGTGCACATGTGCCGCATTCATGTGCGTAGCCATCTCCCCAACAATATTGGGGTGTTCGCTGGCAACGTTACGTGTTTCACTGGGATCAATGACTAAATTATAAAGCTCAATTCGATCGTCACCCTTCCCTTTTCGACTGAAACGCACCCCTTTCCAATCGCCCAGTCTGACAGCTTGTTTCCAGATCTGCTCGTGATATACAGACGGGTGAAACTCCCAATAGAGATACTCGTGTTGCTCTTGAGGATCTCCTTGTAACGTTGGCATGAACGATATCCCATCGAGATCTTCAGGTATCATCACACCCGCCAAATCCAAAAGTGTTGGTGTGACATCCCAAAACGCTGATATATGCTCACTCACCGTTCCAGCACTTACAGCTCCTGTCCATCGGGCTATCATCGGCACCCGAATACCACCTTCATACAAATCGAGCTTGAACCCACGCAAGCCGCCGTTGCTGTTAAAGAAACGAGGGTCGGCCCCTCCCTCTTGATGTGGTCCATTATCACTACTAAAAATAATTAGCGTTTGCTCCGACAGTCCCAATTCATCTACAAGATCGACGATGCGACCAACATCTCGATCGAGTCTTGAAACCATTCCTGCAAAAGCGGCCCGTGGAGTTGGTTGCCTAATATACCGCCCTTGTCTTTCCGAAACATGCTCTTTAAAACGACCGCGATAAGGTTCCATTGAGTCATCAGGTACGTCGAGACCTGCATGTGGAATCGTGAGCGGCACATACAGGAAAAAAGGCCCATCTCGCGTCCGCTCAATAAAGCCAAGCGTCTCGTCAATCAGCAAGTCGTGACTATACAGGCCACGAGCTTCGTCTTGGTTTGCTGCTAGATGCACAATTTCTTCATTACGCCATAGGTGGTCTGGGTAGTAGGAATGCGCCTCGCGTTGACAGTTATATCCAAAAAAATAGTCAAAGCCCTGACGTGTCGGCACACCTTCGGTGTCCGGAGCTCCAAGACCCCATTTACCAATCGCTGCAGTCTCATATCCAACGTCACGCAAACGTTCTGCAAGTGTGATTCGACTATCAGGAATTGGTTGTTGTCCTTCGGGTTCAATTTCTAGATTCCCACGAATGGTGGTGTGTCCAGTGTGTAAGCCAGCCATCAATGACGCCCGAGATGGCGCACACACAGGGGCTCCCGCATAATGCTGGGTAAACACCATTCCTTCTGTTGCTAATTGATCAAGCCGCGGCGTGCTGATTACCTCCTGCCCATAAACGCCAAGATCGCCATAACCAAGATCGTCTACCAATATGTAAATTATGTTCGGTCGTACGGGTTTCAGTTGGGTTTCATCCGCTGGTGGCTGTCCAGATGCACACATGACGGACAGGAGCATGCTCATTAACGGGACTGCCCGTTTCGTGGAACGTAGCAGCAGGAACGCTTTGACCATGTTATTTAAGGTGAGAACTCAAAAAGGAAATCAAGCGAGCATCCCCTCTATTATTTGACGTAACGATCGTACCAATCTAGATATCGCTCGTACCGATCGCGTTGGAAGGTCGGGCGTCGAATGCCGTGACTCTGCCCTGGATAAATCACTAGTTCCGTGTCACGGCCAAGGCGTCGCAATGCCTGATAGAGTTGCTCTGAATTCAGAGCTGGTACATTCCAATCGTCCTCGCCGACCATAACAAGTGTCGGAGTGGTTATCTTTTCGACCTGAAAAAACGGCGATAGATGGATCCACAGCTCCGTGTTTTGCCACGGAAGTCCCAGTTCAGCCTCCCACTGTCGCTGGTAATGATCCGTTCCATAATTGGACAAGTAATTAACCTCACTCGCTCCGGTAATCGCAGCCTGAAACCGACCAGTCTTAGTAATTACATAGTTTGTGAGAATTCCACCGTAACTCCAGCCTCCCACACCAAGGCGACTCGGATCGGCAACATTCCTTTCAATCACGTAATCAACCGCTGCCATGACATCGTCAAAATCTTTGTTCCCCCAATCGGCCCAAATCGCGCGAGAGAACGCAAAGCCATACCCAGAGGAACCCCTTGGATTTGCTGCCACAACCGCGTAACCTCTCGCCGCAAATAACTGCCACTCAAAACGAAAGGCAGTCGAGTACTGACTGACCGGTCCACCATGTATGCGAAGTAACGTCGGCAAGCTGGTCCCGTTAAGCTGGTCAGGTGGCCGGGTCAGAAATCCGCCAATAGGGGTGCCGTCAGTGCTACTCGCCGTAAATCTTTCCACGGGTGCGAGCATGATACCTGCGAGGTGTGCATCATTCACATGCGAAATTCGAATCAGACCTAAATCGTCCACACGTGAAATTTCAGCCGGATAGGTTGGCTGACTTTCAAGAACAACCAAGCGATCACTAGACCCAAGATGAAATCTTGAAATATTGCGTTCACCGGCAACAATCCGTTCAACGTCACCACCACTAACGGGGACCTTCGCAAGATGACGATTCCCTTCATCCTCAAGCAGAAACAGTACGTGCTGGCCATCATTCGTTATCTGCGGTGAACCACCATTACGATCCAAGTCTGATCCGAGAAACTGCGGCGACCCGCCAGTCGTGGGAATCACCGCGATATACCGTGGTGCGTACCAGATATCGGCCGGATCTCCTCCAGCCACATAGGCAACGAAAGTGCCATCAGGACTAAATGCTGGAGAGTTGTCACTTCCGTCTGAATCGGTCAACTGTAGAAGCGGTGCATCGGGGCGTGCGTCCATGAGAAAAATATCAGTATTTGCATTCGAGTCTGGAACTTCCGTCCGATTACTGACAAACACCAATCGTGCACCATCTGGAGACCAGGCAGGAGAAACGTCATCATACGGTCCATCGGTTATCTGGATGCTTTCCTTCGTCCTGACATCAAACAAATGGAGATGTCGATATTGGTCTGTAAGATACCCTTGCCCATCGCGCTTTATCTGGAGACGAGTCACCACAATCGGTTGAGGTGTGTCGTCGTCACTGGATGCTTCCGGTTTAGGATCTCTAACTACGACAACTAATTTCGCTCCATCTGGCGACCAACTAAACGCTGAGACACTGCCTTTATAGTTCGTCAGACGAGTCGCCTCACCTCCCCGACGATCCAAAATCCAGACTTCTGTCCCTTCGTCATCTCGTGAAGACAAGAATCCGAGATATCGACCATCTGGACTCCATCGTGGGGCTGTCTCCGAACGGTCGCTTGTGGTCAAACGAATGGCATCCTCTGCCGGATCGCTGAGAGACGACATAAAGATATCTGTATCACTTCGATCTGCGTCAATATCGAGCTGAGACACCGTATAGGCGACCCAGTCACCGTCAGGACTAACCCTCGGCGCCCCAACAGTGCGTAACTCAAACAAGTCGTCGATTTCTAACAACCGCGTCTGTGGTGTAACACTGGTCGCAAAACTGCTGAACAGCACGAGTGCACAGCTTGTCAGAATGATTCTCATTGGAATTCCCTGATGTGAAAGTTGTGGTTTTATACCAACCGAGCCGCAGTTTCGAGGAAGATGTCGATATCAGACTCCGTATTGAACAAGGCTGCCCCAACACGAATCTGTCGGCCCCCTTCCCGAAAGGTCAATTGAATATTGGCTTCGTCAAACAATTGTGTGGCCACTTCGGAATCAATTGGGTTCTCAAACGCAACGATTGCTGTTTGATTACCCTCCGGGGTGACAGGCCGAAGCCCTAACTCAACCAAACCCTGTCGAACCCGTTGAGCCAATGCAACACCGTGTGCATGAATGCGGTCTATGCCAATCCGTTCTAAATACTCTAGACCTGCACCGAGTTCATAGAATGCCGCAAACGCCGGCGTCGCATACTCTAATTTCCTTGCTCCTGTATGAAATTCGTACTGATAATTTGGGAGCTCTCTTTTGACCTGCAGAAATCCACGGCGATCAGGAGGAACCCGGTCGAGAATCGATTCCCGCACAAAGCACGGAGCTATTCCATACCCGCCGAGCAACCATTTGTAGGTACCGCTTGCAAAACAGTCGATCGGTGTCTGCTGCACATCGATTGGCACCATCCCAGTAGCCTGTATCGCATCAGCATACAGGTAGGCCCCTTTTGAATGCGCCAGATCTGCTAAGCCGTCCACGTCATGCAGAAACCCATTTTGATGTGCGACCCAAGCCACCGAAATTAGTCGAGTGCGATCATCCACGAGAGGTTCAAATGCCGTTACAGGGACAGCACCAGCTACGGCCTTGGCGATCCGCAACTCAATGCCAAGCTCTTGCTCCAGATGACGGTAAAGAATGTATGACGTGGAAAAATGCAACTCATCCAGGACAACATTGTCGCCCGCCTTGAGGTCGAGCGCGTGGGCGATGGTGTTTTCACCATCACTGGTTGCCGACAAAAACCCAATCTCCTGAGGACTGGCGTTGACAAGTTTGGCAAATCGATTCCTGACGGATTCCTTTTGTTCGAGCATCGCCCCAAGTGGAACCGGCTGGCGCGCCTTCGCGTTGTTGAATTGACTGACGGCTTCAGTTGCTGTCCGTGGGCTCGGTGTAATGTAAGGCGCATTCAAATATGTGCCAGTTTCCACTACTGGGAAATCATCTCGTACCCCAAGTGGGTCACTGCCGTCTTGAGCCTGAACACCTTGTCCTAACGCAGTTACCGTCAAACCTGCTGATGCAGTTTCAAGAAATTCACGGCGATTTATCATCATGCCTCGCTAAACAGTCTCGAACGAAGAAACCCAGAATCTTTAGCCAAAAAGTCCGAGGCCAAAAAGGAGTCCTAGGAATAAGTTCAATAGAGCTCCTGAGACCACCAATCCCACAAAACACACTGCCCCGGCACGAAAGGTACTCTTATAATCGAGTGCCTGTCGAACGGCTACAGTCATTGTGATTAGGATCCAGACAGATATCACCAACCCTAGGACTCCGCCAAGCGTCCCATTAAAGCCAAAACCAGGAAAGATTCCTATGAGAAGCAGTAGCCGTGGGGATTGCGCAAATCCCATCGTCCGTAAGAGCTCCCCATGGTCCGCGCGTGTTTGAGGCTCTGGGAATAAACGAGCACCAATGAAGTAGTTTATAAAAGCCCAAACGAACCAAGAACTTAAGGCCAGAACCACCAAGATCAGAAATTCACCCACACTTGGGGTTCCTAGACCGCCCGTGTAACCAATACCCATAGCGACAGCCGACAGACATACAACAGCCATCGCCTGTCCGGTAGCACTCGTATCGGCCTCTACTTCCTCATAGATTGCGACATTAAGCTTCGCTGCTCCGGTCATTCGGCCAATGAAATTTGTCACGTCATGCCTCCTTGATTGGTCTCTGATTCACCCAAAGCATCATAGCTCACACCATCAAGCATCCAAAATCGGTAGCCTTCTATGAAGGTGATGCATTGTTCTCATTCGCTCCAGCGCCTACAATAATCGAAACTCATAGAGCGTTTCACAAAAGGCCAGGAACAACTGCCATGAACGATACTGTTTCGTTGAAAACAATTTTGCAAGAGATTGCCGAAACGCTCAATATTACTCAACCCTTAACAATCCTGGATGTTGAAACCACTGGACTCTCATTCAAGGCGGACCGCATTATCCAAGTAAGCTTTTCGACCGT
This sequence comes from Woeseiaceae bacterium, assembly GCA_002696705.1. GTDB lineage: Bacteria > Acidobacteriota > Vicinamibacteria > Vicinamibacterales > UBA823 > UBA8106. The sequence continues at coordinate 6,459 of NZSH01000055.1, forward strand.
AACACCCTCTAAGGAGGTCTCGACTCGAACTCGCCTGATTAACCCAGAGATGCCAATCCCAAAAGCGGCGACCGCGATTCACGGCATTACAGATGCGGATGTCGCAGATGAACCGACCTTCCAACGCATTGCAAAGTCTCTCGCGGAATCATTACATGGACATGACTTTATCGGCTACAACTTCCGCTTCGATCAAGGGATGTTGAAGGCTGAGTTTGACCGAACCGACGTTCCATCGCCTGTTGTCGACACGGCGGTCATTGACCCCTTTCGATTATGGCAACATCTCGAAACACGCACACTCTCAGATGCGGTTGAACATTTTTATGGAACAAAGCCGGAAAACGCTCACCGCGCAGATGTGGACGTAGACTCTACAGCCAGAGCATTTGTCGGACAGCTCCGCACAAACAAACTTCCGCTCTCCATTCAGGATCTTCATAACATCACACAGCCACGGGATTGGCTGGACCCGGATGGGAAAATCATCTGGCGGGACGGCGCAGCAAGACTTAATTTCGGTAAATATAGGGGCCAAACACTAGAAGAGGTTCAGAAAAAAGAAGAAAAATATTTCGACTTCATTTTGAAAAAAGATTTTTCAGACAAGGTTAAGAAGATCATCGCAGCAGCAGCCAAAGGTGATTATCCTAAAGCACCATCCCACCTCGACAACGACTAAGGCGTAGCCTCTCCGCACACATTAAGAAAATAGTCGATTCAGAAGCGGTGCGTGTAGTTAATCTTCGTTGCGGCACCCCGGGACAGTGTCACGAAACGATTACGAGCGTTCATTGGGTCAGCCTGCCAGTCCGGGTCGTATTGCCAGTTATGGGTGTAGACGAGGAAAAAATCACTACCCGGCGTCACAATCCAGCGTAGACGACCAAACAAGCCGACCACGTCACTGACAGAGTCATACTGCACGTTACTCGTTACGGACGCCCAAGGATTAACGTGCCATTCGCCTGACATGCGCACCAGGTCAGTTGAAAACTCTCCTTCGGGGAGGTTTACCTTGTCGTGACGATAATTCGACGAGAGCGTAATTCCTTGATAGGGACGAACACTCAGATTGAGATTCGTTGAGGTTCGCCGGCCAGACCAAAACTCTCCAGCGCTAAATCCGACGTTACCGGAAACGACTCGCTGACTAGCTGTGCGGGCATCTATCCGAAAATCATTGTAGCGATACTCCCCTGTCGCCAAGACTACGCCATCGCTGATCTCGAAACTCTTGTCGAGGCGTTCAAAACTGTTACTCGCTCGAATACCTAGCCGGTCACCGCTTTCAAACTCCATTTGGAACAAGGTGAGCTGCACCTTCCGCGTCTGTAAAACATTATCGGTTGTAAGAAGATGTTCATAGCGAATCTCATTCTCTATCTGACGGACCTGTCCCCAGTTCGCCGGTCGTGGATTCCAACTAAATGATGGCTGGACCCGTCTAAACCCATTGCGTGGTGTAAAACCAACAGCAGGGCGATACTCGTCTCCGAACTCGCGATAAGAAACGTGCGCACGCCAAATATCATTGGGGAAATTTAATCGAATTCCTCGAGCTGATCGGTCTCCAACATTCGCTGTTCCCTCTCGCTTGGGATCATTATGTAGAACATAAAACGCCTCGAACTGCAGGTTTTTGTCGCCAAGAAAACTAGACGTTGCCAGGTTCAGATCTGCACCAATTGTATGGCGATCAAGTGGAGCCAGATCCTTGTTTAGGGTGCCAGTCGCCCGTCTTGTATACAACATTCCGACGGTTGACTGACGCCAGAAATTCCGCTTTACCCGGCCAACGGTAAAATCCTCAGCTCCTAGCTTGTCACTGCTAGCAGTCCTCACCTGAAGAAATCCAAGGTCGTATGCGCCCGCCTGTCCGGTTAGTCGACTACCGAATACAATAGGTACTTCTTTTCCACCAGCCAATCCAATATTTCGACTAAAGAAAACGGAACTTCCTAAACTCGACGATGAAATATCAAAGACACTCGCATTTTCAAGAAAGAAATCTCGTTGCTCTGGATAGTACAGTGGAAATCTCGTAAGGTTGACTCTTCGGCGGTCCACTTCTGTTTCAGCAAAGTCAGTATTAATGCTAATCGCTGCTTTTAGACTAGGGGTGAGATTGTAATTCAGATCGAATCCCAAATCAGCTGGCGTGGTGGCTTCACCACTCACATCCCGCCAAGCCGCGGTGCCGTAAGGCTTCACCTCAAGACCAAGTCCCTGCGAAATGTCATGCAGTCCCGTAAGTAGCCCCGCGTGAACTGCTTGAAACATGCCTTGATTTCGACGGTGACCAGACCATAGCAGTTCTTCTTGCTTCCGACGAATGGTACGCTGAAAATTAATACCCCACGTATCAAGCGACTCATCGAAGTTCAGTGTGCGAAACGGAATCTCAATTTCAACCGACCAGCCCATCTCACTTTGGACGGTTTTCACATTCCAGATGCCGTCCCATTCTTTCGACAAGCCCCGCCTTCCGCTGTTTGCACGCATTAATCCGTCACCCAATAATCCAGCCGGGTTCGTTTCAAAAAAATAGCCGGTGCGACCATCCAGAAAGGTGTCGAACATCCACATAAAACGATCATCACCACCAAGACCCCGGTCTCGTTGTTTCTGATGACCAAGAATCCCGTCTGGTTCACTGTCGTATAACATGGCGCCGATATAAAGATAATCTTGGCTATAGACCACAAATACATCGGTTCGTTCTGTCGGTGCGCCACCTTCAGAGGGTTCCTGTTGTACGAACTCGCCTGCCGGTTCTGCACGATCCCAGGCAGCTTCTGCCAAGACTCCATCAACTGTCATATTTTCGCCTGGCTCGAGTCGTAACGCTTGAAAGGAACGCTTTGTATTAGCATCGCCCTGCTGGTGGGCAGCAACTGACGAGACGACAAATAATCCAAGCAGCCAAAAGACGAGAACGGCAGACGATAGACGTAGGGGTAGAAGAGTAAGACTAGTCATGTGTCACTGGTCACAAATCCGGATGTGGCGGTGACAAAAAGTCTACCAGCCCTCCTCCGCAAGAAAATTATTATATCTTGGTTTTAAAGTGAATACTCTTACGACGAGTAAGGTGATAGAACCCGTACCGAGACATCGTTGATCCCTTGCCGGAATCCCCATATCCGGTCCAAGCCAGTGCTGGATCCAAATAGTCGCATCGGTTCTGAAAAATAGTACCGCTATCTAGCAAACTGGCGAATCGCTCAGCCCGATTGCGATCAGTCGTCCAGACCGAAGCCGTCAATCCGAAGCGAGTTTCCCTCATGCATCGAAGTGCTTCTTCATCATTCTCAACTCCCCGGACCGGCACAATCGGTCCAAAACTCTCGTCTTGCATCACTGAAGCTTCATTCGGCACATTAGAGATGAGAGTACCTGGAAACACATTTCCACGATGTCCTGGCACTCGACGGCCTCCTGTCAACAGGCGTGCGCCACGGTCAATTGCGTCACCCACTTGCCTTTCAACCTCTTCCAAAGCCATCCGGCTCACCAAGGGACCCAGGGTCGTGGCTTCCTCTAGCGGGTCACCCGTCCTATACGATTCAATGACCTGTTGGGCACGGTCAAGGTACTCTTCAAGATGGTGCCGATGGACATATACCCGTTCCACGGCGCAACAGGATTGCCCAGCGTTGTAACATGCACCGTCGACAGTATTAGCCACTGCAAACTTCACGTCGGCATCTTCTGCAACGTAGGCAGGGTCCTTGCCTCCAAGCTCAAGTCCTACATCAATGAACCGCTTTGCAGCCTGCTGATAGACTGCGGCCCCTCCTGTCACGGACCCAGTGAATGAGACATGAGCCACACGGGGGTCTGCGATTACAGCGGCTGTTGTTTCGTGGCTCAAAACAAGACTTGTGACCAGACCTGTAACCTCCAAGTCTCCAAACGCTTCAGCAAAGGCTTGACCTGAAAGTGGCGTTTTGGCTGAATGCTTTAATAGCACCGTATTGCCTGCAAGTAGAGCTGGAACCACTACATTAATCGGAATAAGCAGTGGGTAATTCCAAGCCGCAACATTTAAAACCACGCCATGTGGGACGTGTTCGATACGACGCTCGAAACCATCTAATTCCGGTAAAATATCTGGCGTGAGGCTCTCTTCAGCGATCGATATCATGTATTCAGCACGCTCAAACGCCGTGTCAACTTCACGCTGAGCTTGCACAATCGGCTTGCCCATTTGTCGTGTTACATCTCGCGCAATTACTGCAGAGTTTTGCTGAAAGCGTTTAAGTCCGGCTTGGACTTGGACAATTCGCTCACCAATCGGCACCTGGCGCCAATGTTGGAACGCGGCGTGGGCACCCGCAATCTTCTTCTCAAGAGTCTCGCCCTCGTCATTTTGAACACGGCAGACAAGTGATTGGTCGTAGGGATTTATGATCTCGAGCGGCATTCCCATCACTCCGGTGTTACATATGCACTCGTAATGCCGCCATCGACCACAAAACTNGATCCNGTCACAAATGATGATTCATCCGANGCCAGATAGAGGACCGCCTGNGCAATNTCCTCAGCTTCNCCAAATCGGCCAATAGGAATATGGACGAGNCGGCGTTGTTTTTTTTCTTCTGTATNAAGNGCTTTCATCAATAATTCNGTGCGCAANGGCCCAGGACANAAGGCGTTGACCCGNATATGCTCACGGGCATGAACGATAGCCAACTCTCGACTAAGAGCAAGCACTCCACCCTTACTAGCCGTATAGGCCAACTGGGGCGTTGCNGCGCCCATCAATGCNACAAANGAGGCGGTATTAATAATAGAACCGCCTCCAGATCGNCGTAGTGCNGGAATGCCAAACTTGCANCCCAAGAATACACTCTTCAAGTTCACATTCATGGTGAGGTCCCAAACAGCTTCGTCTGTNTGAATCGCATCATGATCGTCCTTATGCATAATGCCAGCATTATTNAAAAGCACGTCGAGCCGTCCATAGGACTGCTCTGCAATCTTTACCATCGATTCGCATCCTGATGCNGTAGANACATCAGCNTTACAAAACGTTGCAACTCCATCCTTCTCNTCAGTCAACCTGACCGTCTCCAGTCCAGCTTTCTCGTTNAGGTCNACCACNACAACTTTCGCTCCCTCAGCNGCAAACAAAAGAGTGGTGGCTCGCCCAATTCCACTGGCGCCGCCNGTGACCACTGCTACCTTGTCGTTAAGTCTCATTCACTCTTCCTCGNAAACGTCACACAGAATCACTAATGTATTATGAACGTTTATTGGCAANAGACATGTCACCCGCCACGGTTACAAGGGAGTCAAANAATCGCTGTTGCCTAGCATCTTCGTCAGCTGTCAACTCAGGNTGCCATTGCACAGCCACCAACCAAGGATGGTCATCCTNTTCTACAGCCTCGATTGTGCCGTCAGGTGCATGNCCCACCACNGTTAACGTCGAAGCAACTTTATTTATTGCCTGATGATGCCATGACATCGTATCGCATTCGCACGTTCCAAGAATTTTNGAGACCTTNGANTCTGCTTTCAAAATGACAGTGTGCAGCGTGGGTTCTTTCGGCGGTGCTCGATGGGCCACCGTGTTTCCAACAACATCTGGCAGATGTTCGTGAAGCGTGCCACCCATGACCACGTTAAATACTTGAACACCACGACAGATAGCTAACGTGGGAATCCTTTGCTCTAACACACGATGCGCAAGTGCNAATTCTGTTTTGTCNCGCTCTNCGTCAACCATATAAAAGCTTGAGTGNGGTNGTCCNCCGTAAGCCCCATGATCGATATCACCTCCACCNCAAAAGATTAANCCATCAACACGCTCGAGCCAGGCATCAAGATCTTGCTCGCCAGGNGGTAAGAGAACTGCGCTCGCACCGGCTCTGCGCACCGCATCGACATACTCGGANGGTAAATAGAANTGTCCTCGNTCATCTCTACCATACATGGACAGNCCGATTGTGGGACGTGTCATTGCCGCTGGCTANATGCGCTCGAAATAGCGCTTTCGTTCCCAATTTCCAACGGATACATCGTAGGCCGAAGCNTCNGTCTTAAAAAAATGAGCATAGTGTTNAACGACTCTGTCTCCAAACACAGAACGTGCNAAAGNGCTTGNCTCAAAAAGTTCGGTGGCCTCCTCAAGAGANCTCGGGACACTCGGTTGCTCAGTCGCAGCATACAAATCCCCAGAAAAATGTGGTGGCGGTTCAATTTTATTTGCCACACCGTCCANCCCAGACGCNAAGGNCCCGGCAAANACAAGNTAAGGATTGCAATCAGCACCTGGCAACCGACATTCGATCCGTAAACTCTCACCACTGCCAACCACTCGAAAGCCAGCAGTTCGNTTATCGTGACTCCAAGCCAACCGTGTTGGAGCCCACGANTTCTCTTGATATCGTCTATAGGAATTTACGTTTGGCGCGTAAAACACCATGACGTCCGGCACATGAGCGATCCATCCACCCAAAAACCACTTGAATATATTCGANCAACGAATTGGACCAAGGGTTTGGTCACCAGTGAACGCNGTNCGTCCATCTGCCCGTAAACTCAAGTGCACGTGACAACTCGANCCTGCCTGATCTTTGGCGTACTTCGCCATAAAGCTGACACTNATACCTAATGAATCAGCTATTTCTTTCAGACACTGNTTGAAAATGATGTGGCGNTCCGCCATCTCAAGNACATTNGCGTAACGAATATTCAATTCATGCTGACCTAGGCCCCACTCTCCCTTTGAAGTCTCGACCGGTACGCCAGACCTCGCAAGATGCCGTCGTGCTGGCTGATTAAACCGTTCGACACGGGTGCCCTGCAACGCGTCGTAATCTTCGAGGTACCACCCAGTTGGTTGTAGNCCATCATAGTGCTGTGTGTGCGCCTCGCGATAACTGTCCTCAAACATGTAATACTCAAGTTCGGATGCNCCCAAGGCATCAAACCCCGCTTTCGACGCANCAGCCACCTGCCTANTCAAAATAGCCCTCGGTGACTCATCGATCGGCGCTGCGGTTTCCCCATTNTGAAGATCGCANATCACCAGTGCCGTCTTTTCAAGCCAACTCGCGACCCGTAAGCTNGNNAGATTAGGCACCATGTGAAAATCGCCGTACCCGCTCTCCCAGTTTGCGAGCTCGTACCCAGCAATGGGAGTCATCTCCATATCAACAGTCAGNAGATAATCACAACAGTGCGTNCCCTTACTCTTNGCGGTNTCCAAGAAAAATGTTGCATCAAACCGCTTACCCATCAACCGACCGTACAGATCTGGAAAACCAACAAGAACNGTATCGATCTCNTCACTTTTCACCAACGCAGTGAGCTGCTTAAGAGTTAAAAANCCATCTTGTGGTAGGGTCACAACATCTCCAATGNGCTAAAAACACCAGTGCGTTCTGACAACTGGTTGCGTTTTTCAATCAGGTGCACACATTCAGCCATCACTCGTTTTCTGTGAGTACAGTTTCAAACACTTGAACAGCTTGGCGCATTTCGTCCATGGTCCCCAGTGAGATCCTGGAGTAGTGATTACCTATGGGTCTGAAATCTCTGCCCACCAAGACGTCCAACTCGAAACAGGCGTCGCGGAACGACTTGGAGGTTTGTCCAACGTTTGCCCACACGAAATTTGTTTGTGAATTCGTTGCCTCACGACCGATTCGACGAAATGCATTCAAGGTAAATTCTCGCACTTTTCGATTCTCTTCAATTTCCCAACTTCTACGTNCAGNATCTTGTAATGCTGCCAAGCCTGCAGCCGCACTAAGCACAGTCACACTGCCNAATCGAGCCGTCCTTTTCATACGCTCAAGANTTTCAGTTTGCCCAAGTGCATATCCGATNCGTAAACCAGCCATCGCATAAANNTTNGAAAAGGTTCTGGTAATCATGATGTTTGGANAATTCAATGCCAGNGGCAACGCAGTGCTCACTGTTGGATCGTNCGCAAATTCTATATAGGCTTCATCGATCAAAATCGCTGTTTCGGGAGATGTATTNTGCACTTGTTCCACGAACTTCTTGATGGAAGAAGCCGAATGCGCNACNCCAGTNGGGTTGTTGGGNTTACAAAGATAAACAAGTCCCGCCCCAACAGCNGCCTCNGCCATCGCGTCNAGGTCAAGTTGTAATCGTTCATCGACNGGCACCGATTTAACTGGNAGGTCCAGTAANTCAGCAGTTGCCACTGGTGTCTCGTATGATGGAATGCCAATAACAAGTGGTCGTGTTGCTGTTACAAAGGCGTGAACAGCGCCNACCAAGACCTCTCCAGACCCCGTGCTGAGCAACACTTGATCACGACGNGACTTCTCCTTTTCAGCAATCGCCTCAATTAATAAACCAGTATTTTCAGGATATCGTCCNAGGCTAGGTGAAATACGACCTCTCAAAACCTCAAGCACCGCATCNCTGGGNCCTCGAGGACTTGTGTTCGAACTGAGATTAATGAATCCGGCATCGTATAACCGATTAAACGGCTGATTACTGCTAGACATTCGTGGATTCATCAACTCCATCGAATCCCCTGCCTTGGAGCTCGAGTGTAGGGCCACACCACTCAAACCTAACGCTCGAACAAAGTCACGACGTGAAATAGACATTAAAGCCTCCTATTACCTACGACTAAAACCGCGTAAGCGACCCTTCTCTAATTCGTAATNCCCACGCCTAGTGTTTAGTACTGCACCTGAGTCCAGACTCCACCNGCAGCAGAACTTGCAAGAACGGCATCCACAATACAATTCGCACGATACCCATCCTCAAANGTTGCAAAAGCTGGAGGTCGNATGTCATTTCGNGNCCCTTCTTCCAANATGACACNATAGATATCTCTGATGACATTGTGAAAGGCGGTCGCAAATCCTTCTTGGTGCCCACCAGGTAAGTGGGTGTAATGTTGTATGGACTCATCCATCATTCCAGGATCTNTCGCCATGTCAATATTTCCACCGTCTCGACGTCCCACCCACAACTCATTTTGCCTTTCTTGATGCCACCGCACGGAACCACCCATTCCATCGATTTCGAACACAAGGTTGTTCTTATGACCTGCGCATACTTGTCCCACCGAAAACACACCCTTACAGCCATTCTCGAATCGAACAAGTACTGACCCCAAATCCTCTACCTCTACTGTAAANGTTTCTCCAGTGTCAGCGGCGCCTGCTTCTGCAAAAGACTCTCGAGCAACTTTAGGTTTTGTTCGTGTTGGAATCACGGTAGTGAGATCAGCTAGGACTGNCTCAATTCGTAANCCACTAACATGCTGTACCAAATCGCACCAGTGCGATCCAATATCTCCCATAGCTGACGATGGCCCACCCTTNTCGGGTTCGATTCTCCAAGAAAAATCCGTCTCCTTAATCAGCCAATCCTGTAAATAATGTCCGTGGATAAAATGTGGCTGACCGATCTCCCCATTTGCAATCATAGCCCTCGCCTGTTGCACAAGTGGGTTGCCGCGATAATTAAAGGTGACTGCGTGTACAACACCCGCTTGCCGAACGGCAGTTAGAAGCTGCTTCGCTTCACTCGCATTCATAGCGAGCGGTTTATCGGATACAACGTGCTTCTTCTTAGCAATCACCGCACTGTTCACCGGTAGGTGCAAGAAGTTTGGGGTGCAGTTGTGCACCACCTCAACATCCGGATCATCAATGAGCGCCTGAAATCCTCCGTAAGCTTTTGGAATTCCCAGCATCTCTGCTTTCTCTTTGGCCGACTTCTCACTACTACCAGCGACCGCTACAACATCGACAAAGCCCAGTCGCCTCACAGCGTCAATGTGTTGTGGGCCTATTAATCCCGCTCCGACAAGGCCCATCCCTATTCGCTTCATGTTTCACCTCTACATCCAGATCNAATTCAACTNCTAGTGGCTTCAAATTTTCAAAACATCAGTCGTTTGGCGATCCCGNCAACAATGCCTCAAGTGGTGCTTCCTCAGCTCCATTTTCCGTACANACACCGTAAGTGAGTTCTCCCGCNGGGTACATGGACACACCCGCATACTCGCCTTTCGCATTTAGTNNAAAAAATCTTATGTTAAATGCGGGATTACCGTCGTCCCGTAGCAANCGTTGCTCGACCGTATTTGCCTTAATGCGTGCAAGCCCAGCAAGCCCAGCATCCTTTGGGTGCATGCCATGACGCATGTTTTCAACGATCAAAAACGATGTCAGATTGTATAGGTTCGCCTCGCCTCGTCCGGTTGAACCCGNAGCCCCTACGTCCCCATCGACGTAGAGCCCGGCCCCNAGAATTGGAGAGTCTCCTGTTCGNCCTGGAATCTTCCANGCCAAACCACTAGTTGAAGTGACACCGCAAATTTCACCGTCTGGACTAATCGCATCACAATTGACTGTGCCCCAAAAATGATTCTCTTCAACTAGTCCTTCATNCAGCATTTGTCGNGCAATCTCTCGNTCAAACTCTAGGCGTCTTGCTGGGTCCAGGTAATGCCCCGGNTCAATGCGGCGCTTCCATTCTAACCATCTCTCGCGCGTTCGCTTGGTATTCAGATCATCTTCAATCGTAAAGCCAAGATTTCTAGCGAAATCCTGGGCACCTTGACCNNCGAGAAGGTGGTGGTCGGTGTGATCCATCACAGCCTTNGCTACCAAAGAAGGCNTTCGGACACCCTCAAGCGCTGCCACTCCNCCGGCTCGTTTTTTTGGGCCATGCATGCAACAGGAGTCAAGTTGAACAATCCCATNCGCATTCGGTGTCCCACCNTAGCCCACCCCAGATTCANNCGGATCNAATTCGACNATATTGATACCCGCCAAAATCGCGTCGAGCACATCTTCACCACGTGTNATCAATTCAAAAGCTTTTTCAAGGCAATTCTGNGATCCACCATTACGATTAACGTAACCACTTTTNTCAGAAATCACGACAGGNCTGACGCGACCGGGTTGCTTAATCGCAGGNGCTCTACCAAACGCCGNCTNCGACGACATCGCCATCCCCGCCGCCACACTCCCAANAACAAATTGCCGTCGATCTAGAGCCTTNGTCATNTCAANCCTCCAANATATCNATTCAACAACTATGATAAGAATCTAANCAAGNGTCTGCATTCTGACTGTCGGTAGGACAGATTCAACTTCTTTGGCCCGTAAGAACCCAGTCTCAGACGATCGAATTTTTGTCGCACCACAAGCAGTTCCCAGCTTTAACGCATTTTCCATCGTGGCACCACGTGCCAAGGCTACAGCAATTCCGCCCAGCAAGCAGTCTCCTGCACCTACGGCGTTACGACTTTCTTCATTTGGCGTACTAAAATGGCAGANTTNGTCCTCGTGTAAAGCGACCAAGCCTTCACTTCCCAGCGATATCACTACACATGCAATGTCCGGATGCNTNACAGATCGTGCCGCTGCCACAGCGTCGGTAACCGTGCGAATTCTATGACCTAGTGTTTCACTCGCCTCNTCACGATTTAACTTCACCAGATAGGGANGACACTGNAACAGGTCTTTCANTAAATCCCCGCTCGCATCAACACAGGTCCGGATGCCCAGATTTTTTAACCCAGAAAGAACCTCAACATAGGCGNCCGGCTCAAATCCTCCCGGAAGACTACCAGACAGTACTGCGATGTCGTCAGAATCAATCTCGGAAGTCATTGCTAATACTAATTGATCGCATTCTGAGGGTTTCAATTCCGGTCCCGGTTCTAGTAGTTCTGTGATAACTCCATTTGTCTCACGAATCGCCAAGCAAGTCCTGACATCACCGGAGATCTCCACAGCTTCAAACGTCACGTCTCGTGATCGAAGAAATTTACCTATCAGTTCACGATGGCGTGCGTCTGTAATGCCAACAAGCTTGACCGGCTCGCTAAAAGCACCGCATAAGACTGCTACATGCAGGCCTTTACCTCCAGGATTCACTTCGACCCGCTTAATCCGCTGCACTTCGCCGACCTGTAACCGATCCAGCTCAACAAACCGATCGAGTGAGGTGTTAAATCCGGCAATTCTAATCATTTTGAAACAATCTTGATATTTACCACTTACAACCGCTATTTTTTTGCTTTCAACGCCGCGTTCAATTCACTTCGGTCTGGTTGCCCAGGAGTCCCTCCAGCACGCCGTGTCGCCAATCCACCACATATATTACCGGACCGCATACACTCCCTAACGGGCTCACCCTCCAACCATGCGTTCAGAAATCCCGCATTAAAAGAATCCCCTGCGCCAGTCGAATCTACAGGTGATACTTCAATCGCTGGTTCAGCAATTGAGACGCCGTCATTTCGCACCAGGCAACCAGAACGCCCGAGCTTAGCGACGACAATCGTCCGACCATTATCAAGAGTCCTGACGGCCTCCCCCGGAGTAAGCATGCCGGTTAGCCCAGACAGTTCGATTTCATTTGGAAAAAACAGATCGACATAAACTAACGCTTCAAGCAATCCAGCATCCCACTCCTCTGCAGGATCGAATCCTGGATCGACCGACACAGTGAGACCCAAGGTTTGAGCTCGTTTAAAAATGTTAGGGAGCGCAGGAGTTAAATTGGATTGTAGGAAGTACGATGATACGTGTAGATGCCCAAATTGCTCTAGCAATTGATCGGGAACATCCGCACCTTTTAATGCCGTAATCGAACCTGGAAACGTAACAAGGGCCCGATCATCAGAACCTACAATCGATACGGTGATACCAGTCTGCACATTTTTACTGCGCTCAACACGTGTGACATCAACACCGGCGGACTCCATCGCATTAAGGCAAACAGCGCCGTTCGGATCAGCACCAACCTTGCCTAGAAAAGAGACTGGAGTGCCGAGGCGCGCAAGCCCTACCGCCGTAATAGCGGAGGCGCTTCCCAACGTCAGGAAACCATCCTTTGCTAACACCTCGGTTCCATACGATGGAAACTTCTCACAACCTCCCAAAATTAAATCAACATTGATCTCACCAATTACAAGTACTCGAGTCATAGCTACCTTACTTTGCATGGATTACAAAAGGTCGCACAACCCGAGTAATCACATTATCAGGCGAGGGCTTGTCAGGTTTGAGCCCTTCATGCAGACATCGAAAGAAGCCAAGTAGTTGACCGACAACAACATCGAGAATACTTAGCTCATTATCGGTCAACGTCTCGACAAGTTCGTAACTAATGGAGATTGCGTCATCTCTTAACATTTCCCTTGGTATTTTCACTCCAACCAACACCAGAGAACTTCCCAGACCCTTTGCAATTAATTCTCCGACGAGGTCGAGTTCGTAAGCGCGCAATCTTTCATCCGAAGAAATGAAACACACGATTAACGTGTCTGGTTGCACAAAGGACAACGGTCCGTGTCGAACACCTAGGTAGGTATCGGCTCTGGTCGAAATGCGACCAGATGACATTTCAAGCATCTTCAGACTAGCCTCTTGCGCCGCTCCAAATCGAGCGCCGCTTCCTAAAAACAACACCGATTTGTACGAGCCCGTTGCGATTGTGAAAAGTCGCTCGGAACCATTGGTTAGCAGTCGACGTCCAGTGGTGGCAATGTNATTCATTAGGCTGTCATAGAGATCTGTGTTTCGAAGGTACCCAAGAAAACGGCCCGCTAACCACATATTCGTAAAGCTATTCGTCATCACCAAGCTTTTGTCGTGGACTCTTTCATCGAGCACNATNTNTNTCTGGTCAGGATATTGAGTAGCCAACTTTCCTTCAGAATTACATGTCACTATTAAATGTCGACACTCCGGTCGTTCNTGCAGTACGAGATCAACGGCTGCTGTACTTTCTGGACTATTACCCGACCGACCGAACGATACGACGCCAGGNACAGCATGCCGTGTGATAAGTTCNTCAAGGTTGAGTAAGAGCCAACCACTCGGGACGGCCCTNACAGGAATATCCAGACTNGCTTGCAAGGTCGGCGCAAGACTCGCCCCGATGTAATANGAACTACCAGAACCGGTTAACAGTAAACCNCTACTCTTGTCACCCGCATCCAGCCAATNTGACAGTTGAGTCGCATGAGCCGCCANCGCATGCGCTGTTTGGANCCAGCACTCTGGTTGTTCGAAAATCTCGTGCAGNGTATGAAAATATCCGAGNTTACGNTGTTCACNCTCGGATGCTTTCANNAGNGCTGNAAANGANGAANCTTGTGTCGATAGTTCNCTCAGTAGATCGCTCATTCTCGTTATAAACTCANAGNTGTCGATTTACTTAGTGTTTCACGATTGATTATAAACGCATGAGCACGCAGACTATTCAAGGCTTTCCCAATANTCAATGCGCCATACTTCATCTTCTTGGTCCCGTCACTGGTTAACATACGCAATCCTCACAACTGGTACTTGGGGTATTTGGGGGGCCTTAATTGAAATTCCTGANCAACAAGGCTTTCCAGCAACTCTTGGCTATTCAGTTTGGGCTCTAACNATGATTCCCTGCGCAATAGCTGCGCGACGGCTAGACCCTCTCCCCCTTGCAACCAGCCCACGGGCAGTGTTACTTGGAAGTCTNATTGGATTCACGGGTGCCGGTGGTCAATTGATGCTTTTTGAGGCNCTCCGATCAGGACCGGCCTTTATCGTCTTTCCGATCGTTTCGTTATATCCAGTGATCACCATCGTCTTCTCTGTCTGGCTTCTTCGCGAACGCGCAAGTCTAAAGAACTGGATAGGCATCACCTTCGCCCTGCCTGCTATCGTACTTCTTTCATATGTAGAACCCGACGACACNCTCGTGCAAGGGTATCGATGGTTTCTCCTCGCGATTAGCGTACTCATCATGTGGGGGGTGCAGGCCTACATNATGAAATTCGCAACCGACACAATCGCGGCGGAAAGCATCTTCTTCTATATGATGCTCAGCGGTGTTCTGTTNATTCCGGTGGCCTTAGGCATGACCGANTTCNNCCAGACGATTAACTGGGGGGTAAACGGACCTTATCTGGCAGCCATGATTCACGTGTTAAATTCTGTCGGCGCCCTTTGTTACGTCTACGCACTTCGATACGGAAAGGCCATAATCGTCGTCCCAATGACCGCATTGGCACCGGTCATCACGATCATTCTTTCACTGTGGATTTACCAACGTGTACCTTACGACTACCAGATAATCGCCATGTGCATGACAGCTGTTGCGATTTATTTNATGGCGAAAGAATCCTAAAATTATCTTCCCTCGCAACGCAATTAGCAGCCGCNNGTGAATGGACCTAGCTTAGCAAGCCTTGTGAGTACAATAATTCGGCATTGAGCACCGCGGCGCCCGCAGCACCACGCACAGTGTTGTGGCCAAGNGCTACGAATCTAATATCGAGNACNTTACATTCTCTTAGGCGACCTATTGATACCGTCATCCCGNGTCCGCGTTGAGCATCAAGTCGAGGNTGNGGTCGNTCTTCGGCGTTTAAGTACACGATTGGACTTTTTGGCGCGCTTGGCAATTCTTGCTCTTGCGGAGCACCTGTAAATCCCTCGAATGCCNCGCGCAGCTCATCCAATGTCGGAGCTTTCTCAAATTTAACTGANACCGTTACAGTATGACCATCGATCACCGNCACGCGAGTCGTGTGGGCACTGACAGTCATCGGATGTAATTCAANACGGTCTTCAATAAANGTNCCAAGAATTTTCTGTGTTTCNTGTTCCATTTTNTCTTCTTCACCAGGCACGACCGGTATTACATTGCCAACAATGTCGTACGAGGCCACTCCAGGATATCCTGCTCCAGATATNGCCTGAAGAGTAGTAACAATCACTGAACGAATACCNAATCCTCTNAATGGCGCCAAGGCCATTGCCAATACAANAGTCGAGCAGTTTGGGTTNGTAACAACACCACCCGCCCATCCTTTTCTTTTTNTCTGCTGGCCTAAAAGCCCNAANTGGTCTGGNTTCACTTCTGGTATCAACAGTGGNACGCACTCTTCCATACGATGATTACGNGCATTACTTACAATCATATGACCGGCGTTCGCAAACGCGGATTCAATCTGACCAGCAGCCGATGCGTCCACNCCNGAAAACATAAGATGAGGCGCACNAGTCGGNTCTGAACTCTGNACNATNAAATTCCCAAGACTGGAAGANAGTGNAGTTGGNAGACGCCANTNGGTCACATCCGTATATTGCCGTCCGGCTGAACGNTCACTTGCACCNAGCCANGTCAATTCGAACCACGGATGGCCTGTGAGTTCTTGAATAAGCTGCTGGCCTACCATGCCAGTAGATCCAAGGATCCCCACCTGAATTCGTTTTCGGTTACCCATCGGCCTTCAACTCCAGTGCAAAGAATTCATCGTGTACTACTTGCACAGCTTTATTGAGATGCTTAGATGCAATCACGCATGCGACCTTCATTTCAGAGGAACTTATACAATCAATGTTGATATTCTCGCGAGCTAAGGCAACAAACATCCTTGCAGCTAAATTGGGGGTGGAAGCAAGTCGCGAACCAACTATCGAGATCTTGGCAACATCTCTGTCAACCAGCACGTCCGTTGCCAAATCTTCTTCTTTCCAGCGCCGAAACACCTCAGTCGCCGCGTCCACATATTCTTCATCAACAATAAAGGTAATTCGCGCGCGATCTTCAGAACTCGCACTTTGGATAATCAATCGAACACTGATGCCTTCTGCAGCCAGTTCTTCAAAGACCTTCGCAGCAACACCAGGGCGATCTTCGACATTTAGTAGTGTTAATTTCGCTACGTTCTTGTCACTGCTGACGCCAACGACTTCAGCCGTTTCCATAACATCCTCTCTTGAACGAATCCAGGTCCCTTCACGATTATGAAAACTCGATCGGACGTGAATTGGAATTTCATAATTCATGCAAATTTCCGCAGCGCGAGGATGGAGCACCTTGGCTCCACTCGAAGCCATCTCGATAGCCTCTTCATAACTAAGCTTCGACCATAATCTTGTATTCGATGCGACTGATGGATCGGCGGAAAGCACTCCGTCAACATCCGTACAAATTTCGCATACCTGTGCATCGAGTGCTGCAGCCACAGCGGCACCCGTGACGTCACTGCCCCCTCGACCGAGTGTCGTAATCTCATGCGAATCGGTCACGCCTTGAAATCCGGTAATAATTACTACCCGATCGTCGCGAAGCTCATCCAGTATTCGTTGTGTATCAATCGATCGAATTCGTGCAATATTAAACATTTCGTCAGTACGAATACCGCACTGTGTAGCGGTAAGGGAGACGGCGGGCACGCCCCGGTCCTGTAACGCGAGCCCAAGGAGTGACACTGATATTTGCTCACCTGAAGCAAGCAATAAATCCATCTCTCGGCCTTCTGGCCGTCGTGTAACCTTATGTGCCAAGGCAACTAAGTCGTCAGTGGTCTTTCCCATTGCTGACACCACAACGACTAACTTCGGGAGAGCACTTCGAGTAGCAGCGATTCGATCTGCGATCGCGAGGATCTTTTCAGGGGTAGCGATCGAACTACCGCCGTATTTCCTCACCACTATTTCTGCCGCCCGCGTATTATTCAAAGAATGAATTCCTCGTCTAATTCTTAGAACTAGGTCGCATCTGACGAACCAACCGCTCAAGAAATAAACCGACATCAGTAACAATGCCAGCTGTTTGCGACGAACCCCGGTCAGCCAGTTTGGTTACAACAGCAGGATTTATATCCACACAAACAATTCTTGTCCATGATGGCAACATATTACCGACACCGATACTGTGAAGCATTGACGAAAGCATTACGACCATCGACGCGTCTTTCAATACCTTCGCGTACTGTTCTTGCGCCTCAACCAAATCCATAACGGTGTCTCGTAAAGGACCGTCGTCACGAATGCTTCCAGCGAGCACGTATTCCACGCCTTTTTGGACACACTCGTACATCACGCCAGCATTTAAGACACCAGCCTCAACAGCCTGACTAATTCCTCCTGCCGTATTGATGGTATTGATCGCCCGCATGTGGTTTTGATGGCCATGTTCAACAGTAACCCCAGACTCCAGATCGACCCCCAAAGAAGTTCCAAATAGGGCCAACTCGATGTCGTGTACAGCTAGAGCATTGCCAGCCAACAGGGCATCGACATAACCTAGCCTAATAAGTTCAGCGAAATAGGGAGCGCCTCCAGTGTGCACGATTAATGGACCGGCTACGAAAACAATGCGGCCGCCTGCTTTTCGGACTTCATCCATCATGGCAGCAACACGGACCACGCCAACCTCAACACGCCGTTCAGACGAAATATCATTCGTCATGAACGCGAAACCTAATCGATCGCGTTCACGGTACTCGGGGCTTACCCGAATCCCATCAGCTCCACAGACCACTAACTCTCCGACCTTCAGATCTCGAAGCTTCCGACAAGTTGCCTCTCCAGCCTCCACTACAATCACAGCATCCATCCGTTGGTGCTTAACATCAATCCACGAACCGCCATGCCTTATTCGCGTACGATGGTTCGTTGTTGAATAGAACGCCTCTGGAGCACAACCCACCGATGGTGCTGACTCTAATTTCGCATCACGTTCTGGACCTTGATGACAGCCCAGTGGCACTAGATCTTCTAACAGCCGTTGCAATGCAGCTTCACTGGAAGCTGTAACTTTCAAACAGAGTCTGGACGAATCCTCGTTTGTTTTACCAATATCGAAATGTTCAACCTCGAACTTGGCGCCCTGCTCGATAACCTTGTCAAAGATGGTCGTTAACACCTCAGAATCAATTAAATGACCTTCGGCTTCGACGACCTCACTCCATTCTTGGATCTCATTCATTGCCTGCCTCACACCTGATCATCTAAGAATAATTATCCGTCAACCTACCGATCAGCTAGAAAAGTCTCAAACTCTTTCAAGGAGCGTCCAAGTTGCACGACGGGTTTCAACTGACCGCTAATCGCATCAGTCGTTTTATAGCCGTTACCGGTAATGGACACCACCACTGATTCATCACGTGGAATTTTGCCTTCCTCGACAAGCGCTAACGTCACAGCCAACGTAGTACCTCCAGCAGGCTCCGTGAAAATACCCTCGGTTTCGGCGAGTAATTTCATTGCCGCAAGGATTTGACTGTCACTCACCATCGCACCCCAACCACCAGTTTCACGCACCACCTGTAGAACTTGAAATCCATCAGCCGGATTTCCAATAGCAATTGACTTCGCGATGGTGTCTGGCTTGACTGGCTCAGGATATTCGAGACCTGCATGCAGTGCTCGAATAACTGGTGCGGAGCCAGCAGCTTGAGCCGCATGAATTTTTGGCATTGAATCGCTAACGAAACCGATGTCTCGCAACTCACGAAACCCTTTTCCCACTCTGGGTAATAAGGTGCCTCCTGCAACCGGCACAACTACATGTTTGGGAAAAGTCCAGCCGAGTTGCTCTGCTATTTCGAACGCGTGCGTTTTAGCACCTTCCGCATAGTAGGCACGTAAATTAATATTTGCGAATCCAATTTCAAAACGGTCCGCGACTTGCGTACACAGTCGATTAACGTCATCGTAGGTTCCGTCAATCGCTACAACATGTGCATTTGTGATCGACGTGCCGATAATTTTTCCTGGTTCAAGCGTCTTTGGAATGAATACATAACAATCCAAACCGAGACGTGCAGCGTGTGCAGAAACACTATTGGCCAGATTCCCGGTGGACGCACAACCGAATTTCTGAAAACCCAGTTCGACGGCTCGAGTCGCCGCGACCGAGACCACTCGATCCTTGTAGGACAAGCTTGGATGATTCACGGAATCATCCTTAAGATAGAGTTCTTGAAGTCCTATCTCACGAGCTAGACGGTCAGCGCGGACCAAGGGGGTAAATCCTGAGTGAAGACCTGTCCTCGGTTCTCCTGCAATCGGAAGAAGTTCTCGGTAACGCCACAGATTTTTCGGCCGCGACGCTACGGCGGTACGCGACATGTCAGCTCGCACGGCTTCATAGTCATATGCCGGTTCAAGGGGCCCCAGACATTGATCGCAAACGAACAAAGCCTTAGCCGGAAAGGCCGTCCCGCACAGAAAACACTGCAACCCAGTAAAATATGTCATCCCTTATCCTTGCAACAGTTCAGTGCTCTTTCGGGCTTTCATCCAAGATTGGCAACCACACACATTGGTCCCCGTCCTTAAGATCCCTTTCAACTTCACCACACGTTTCTTGAATGACCGAAAACGAAGCCAAGCCGGTGAGCACTAGCGTAAACGATTGGCCAGAATTCTGTGATTCTTGCCAGGTTTTTTCTACTTCAACACCGTTCCTCTTAAGTCGATCAGGCACTGAATTCATCCCATGTGAAAGAACAGTAGGCGTTCGCAGATAATGTCGTGAAATACATTCTTTGGATACTCGAGACGTCGATTCTGATGCCGGAAATCGCATCGCTGTGCTAACCCCAGTATCTTCCGCAATACTCAAGAGATCACCAACAACAGCAATAGCCGTCGGTTCACCACCGGCCCCGAGCCCAACAAACGCAGATTCTCCTCCCCATTTACCCCGCGTTACGATTATATTTTCAGCGCCATGCACCTGGGCAAGCCGTGACGATTTGGGAACTAACGCAGGAGTCACTAGCGCCTGAACTTGATCACCGTGAGACTTATCCACAGCAACACGTGAAACCTGTCGAATCACATAATTCAATTTGTCGGCCTGCCGAAACTCCATTTGTCCAACACCCTTAATGGTACGAGTTGGAATATCGGTTGACGTCAATCGACGACGAAGTCCTACCGCTGACAAGATTGCGATCTTCGCCTGTGCATCCAATCCGTCTAGGTCATCTGACGGGTCAGATTCCGCATAACCGAGTGCCTGCGCCTCCTGGACTGCCTCCTCCATTGTGACCGCTTCGCACTCCATACGATCAAAGATGAAGTTGCAGGTGCCATTTAAAACACCGAGAAGTTCGATTAAATGATCCGAACCTAACCCCTGCTGAATCCCTCTTA
>NZSH01000056.1 GCA_002696705.1 Woeseiaceae bacterium
GCCGAACTGCCATCAAAATTCGTTAAATATCTTACGTTCGCAGGGTGTTGCACTATCAGTGCGTCAAGAGAGGCCTCACGCAGACTACGTCTGACCTGTACAATACGTGCCTGCAAATTCTCAGATGGAGCCAACATCATAATTTTGAGTTAGGACAATGTTGCGATTACCCCGAACCTTCCCCTTTAGAGAACTAAACGACTGACTTACCTCAACATTCTTTTTTATTTTCCGAAGGAGAAGACTGCATCCATTAACAACGCCTAGTTTGAGTCTTAATTCCCTATATAACTATTACAGGAGCACTCCTAGCTAGAGGGCCTCTGTCTAACCATTACGGTCACTCGGGACAAATACAGAGTCGCCACTAGGACTGCGAACACATTTGTACAATTAACCTGATAAACCTATTATAAATCAATATCTTCAGGCCGGAGAACCCTAGCTTGAAAGTCCGATAGAAGAACTGGCATGTGGTATCTTTTCATAGAATCAGTTATCACAATTCGAGTGTTCACCGTGAATTTGCA
Organism: Woeseiaceae bacterium; assembly: GCA_002696705.1. GTDB lineage: Bacteria > Acidobacteriota > Vicinamibacteria > Vicinamibacterales > UBA823 > UBA8106. Next base: position 531 of record NZSH01000056.1, read on the forward strand.
ATTAAACTCTCGTGCAGACTTAGGTGTGTCGATGCGAGAAGGCCTGATTTAAGCCCCTCAAGTAAAATTCAAAAAAGCCAAATTCTTGACAGTTGAGAAAATCATAAGTAGCCTTAGGGGTTGCAGTTGTCAGTTAGGAAGAAAAGATATCTATGAGTTCGGATTCAAATGAGCCTCAAGGCGTAGAACGGAAATGGCATATTATTGATGCAGAAGGAAAAGTGCTCGGTAGAATCGCCACCACAACCGCTCGACTCTTGCAAGGTAAGCACCAACCTCATTACACATCATATATTGACACTGGTGACCACGTAGTGATCATTAATGCTCGACTAGTGAAATTAACAGGTCAAAAAGAAACGCAAAAACTCTATCGGCGTCATAGTGGTTATCCAGGTGGGTTGCGTGAAGATCGGCTAAAGGTAGTTAGAAAAAATCAACCAGTTCGTCTTGTTGAATCTGCCGTCCGGGGAATGCTTCCCAAAACAAAACTCGGTGCTGCGATGTATCGCAAGTTAAAGGTTTACGCAGGTTCTGACCATCCACATGCCGCGCAAAAACCATCAGTCCTTGAGGTTCTCTAACGTGCCAATACCCAGCATTGACGGACACTACGGTACGGGACGTCGTAAAAAGGCAATTGCTCGAATCTTTTTAAGACCGGGAACAGGCACTATTAAAGTGGATCGCAAACCATTGGAATTACGATTTCCAACTGAAGCATTGCGAACGGTTATCACACAGCCATTACTCCTAACCGAAACAATGGATAAATTTGACATTCTGGCAACCACCTCTGGAGGTGGAATGTCGGGTCAAGCTGGAGCAATGCGTCTTGGTATCGCACGAGCTTTAGTTGAATTCAATGCTGAACTTCGACCGTCACTAAAGAAAGCCGGGCTCCTCTCTCGTGACCCACGTATTAAAGAGCGCAAAAAATACGGTTTGGCTGGCGCGAGAAAGCGCTTCCAGTTTAGTAAGCGCTAAACAATGCTGAAGGTGAATTTCTAAGGAGAACGTTTGAACTCAATTGCGTTAAAAGAACTGCTCGAAGCCGGTGTTCATTTTGGTCATCAAACCAAGCGGTGGAATCCAAAAATGAAGGATTACATCTTTGGTGAACGTAATGGCATTTATATTATCGACCTCAGCAAAACCGTTAAATTATTTAATCAAGTGCAACAGTTTGTTTCGAATCTAGCTGCCGAAGGTCGGGCGATCCTATTCGTAGGAACGAAACGACAAGCTCAGAATGCAATTATTGAGGAGGCTCGACGTTGTGGAATGTATTTTGTCAACCAACGTTGGCTGGGCGGTCTTTTAACAAATTTTTCTACCATTCAAAAAAGCATCGCACGACTTCGAGAACTTGAAGCAATGACCGTAGACGGCCGTTATGACACTCTCTCCAAAAAAGAGATATCCCGTCTCGAAAAGGAAAAACGTAAACTTCACAGAAATCTTGACGGCATTAGAAATATGCCGAAACTTCCAGATGCTCTTTTTGTGGTAGACATCAAAAAAGAAAAAATCGCTGTCGATGAAGCGCGAAAGTTGAAAATACCGGTAATCGGGATTGTCGATACAAATTCTGATCCTGATGAAGTCGACTACATCATTCCGGGCAATGACGACGCTTTACGCGCAATTCAACTATTCCTTTCGCGCACTGCGGACGCCGTCATAGAAGGCCGAGGACTTCACGAAAAGGCACGTTCAGAGGAAGCGAGCGCGGAACTAGCAAAAGCTAACAGCGCGACTAATCCATCGAAGGCTGATTCGGCGGTGGACTCTAATCAGGCAACGCCACAAGCTTCGGTCTAAGTTTTGTTTCGAATATGATGTTTGGCCGGCCGTGCTCATTGCCGGCAATTTTTATGTACACCAGTCGTTATAGACAGCAGAACGACTAATGGAGAAACAAGGTATGACAATTTCAGCAGAAACAGTTAAGGCACTTAGAGACAAAACAGGCGCTGGATTTATGGAATGTAAATCCGCTTTGACCGATGCAGATGGAGATCTCGATAAAGCTATCACTATCTTGCGGAAACGTGGTACCGCTCAGGCAGCAAAGCGAGCTGGGCGATCCACAAAACAGGGTGTAACTGGCAGCTATATCCATCCAGGCGGATCAGTTGGCGTCCTAGTGGAAATCAACTGTGAATCCGATTTTGTTGCACGTACTGATGACTTTAAAACGCTGGTCAAAGAAGTTGCTATGCATATAGCAGCCTCGAGCCCAACGTATGTGCGTGTCGAAGATATTCCCGTTGAAATTGTTGAGCGAGAGAAGGACATCTTTCGTTCACAGCTCGAGGGCTCCAATAAACCTGCACAAGTAATAGACAAAATCCTAGACGGCAAGATTAATAGTTATTACGGACAGGTCGTTCTCCTTAAACAACCGTCAATTCGAGATCCCAAAACCACTGTCGCCGATCTCGTGGCCGCTACTATTGCAAAGGTTGGAGAGAATATTTCAATCGCGAGGTTTGCCAGATTTAAAGTCGGTGAAATTGATAAATAAACATCTGCTAGTGTAAAAGAACACGCCTGTTATGCCAGGCGTCTTCAGCCATTCAGTAGTCGGCTGATCTATAATCATGAACAATGACTAAGCCTGCCTACGGACGAGTGCTCCTCAAAGTCTCCGGTGAATTATTNCTTGGTGGNCAGTCATTTGGNGTCGATCCAGAAGTTACCGGACAAATAGCTNGTGAAGTGGCCGATGTGCGATCACTTGGTGTCCAGGTTGCCCTTGTTATAGGGGGTGGNAATATTTTTCGTGGACTGGCTGCGAGTGCACGAGGGATGGATCGNGCAACAGCAGACTACATGGGNATGCTCGCCACAATAATAAACGCGCTGGCGATTCAGGATGCGCTGGAACAGNTCGATGTCANCACTCGAGTGGTGACTGCTATAGAAATGCGAGCTGTAGCTGAACCTTTTATNCGACGACGAGCNGTGCGTCATCTNGAAAAGAACCGGGTTGTGGTATTCGCTGCTGGAACTGGCAATCCATACTTTACAACAGACACAGCAGCNGCNCTGCGAGCGATGGAAATACGTGCCGATGTTATTCTTAAAGGTACGAAGGTCGATGGAGTGTATACATCCGANCCCATCAAAGATCCNTCAGCAAAGCGATTNGACTCCATTTCCTACTTACAAGTNCTCGAACAAGGCTTAAAAGTGATGGACGCTACAGCAATTTCCTTGTGTATGGACAACNCCTTACCAATAGTAGTGTTTAATCTGCAGCAGCCTGGAACGCTACGACGCGTCATCTTAGGCGAGCCAGTCGGCTCTCTGGTCAGCGCTTGATTTCNAANGAGGAGTCACTGATGAACGCANAAGATATCNACAGCCTCTTNAAGGAAGCCGAANANCATATGNNGTCGGCAANCGAACATNCNAANCATGAGTTNGCCGGGGTACGCACGGGACGCGCATCCATCGGCATCCTTGANNGCGTCNAAGTCGAAGCTTACGGANCAACNGTNCCACTCAATCAAGTCGCGAACCTGTCTGTNCCTGAACCAACCTTAATCGCGGCACANCCATTCGACCCGTCNNTGATGNCAANAATTGAAAANGCTATTCAAAGCGCGAACCTCGGTCTGAATCCGAATAACGATGGAAAAATGATNAGGATNCCGATTCCTCCACTGAACGACGAACGNCGCNANGANCTNTCGAAGGTGGTNCATNGCTTTGCNGANAACAGCAGAAANCGTGTAAGAGGAGTGAGGCGAGACGCNAACGACCAGCTCAAGAAAATGTTAAAAGCAAAGGAGATTTCTGANGACGACGAACGGCGTGCACACGATCGCATACAANANNTAACTGACCANNCCGTCAAGGNNNTTGATGANNTGCAAGAGAANAAGGATGCTGAACTGCTTAGCCNCTGACGNNACGTNTGNCNATNTCTNATTNNNTTAATAGGCNAGGNNTTNNCAGAATCANAATTAAACANCTTTAGTTCTNAATCGAAGGCAATCGCTTTATGTCCTACTTNACACATCTTGATTGCTCAGCAGGCTGTGGNGCTGAGCCCTTGGACCCACAGGGAATACATCANCTCTGNNCCTGNGGTGCTCCGTTACTTGCCAGATATGACATNGAACAAGCTGCAAAGAACTGGCCNCGCTCATCACTGGTTAACCGCGCACACAATATGTGGCGATANAGNGAAATGATGCCACTTNTGAACGACGATCAACCTGTCACGCTGGACGANGGGTTTACTCCGTTACGACATANCCTAAGGCTTGGTNCNGAACTGGGNCTCAGGTCCCTCTATGTCAANGATGAGTCATGCAACCCCACGAACTCTTTTAAGGCACGTGGCTTNTCAGCAGCCGTTACTCGGGCAAACGCNTTGAACGTANGTACCGTGTCNACNCCATCAGCNGGNAATGCTGCTAATGCACTGGCAGCNTATGCGGCACACGCAGGACTCNANGCAAANGTCTTTATGCCGCGAGACGTTAAAACGCCATTTATTCGAGAATGNGAACTTTACGGTGCCGANATAACNCTAGTNGATGGCCTCATAAATGANGCAGGTCGAGTCGCTAANGAGNTTGGTGCNCCNCTAGGTTGGTATGATGTTTCAACACTGAAAGAACCNTATCGTGTTGAAGGCAAGAAGACGATGGCCTACGAATTGGCTGAGCAATTAGACTGGGTCTGGCCNGANTGGATNATCTATCCNACAGGTGGTGGNACCGGAATGGTNGGTATGTGGAAAGCCTTTGACGAAATNGAACGACTCGGNTGGGTGAAAACTGGTAATCGGCCGAAGATGGTNACNGTNCAAGCTGATGGCTGTGCNCCAATTGTTCACGCTCTCGAAAACGGTCTCCANAANTCNGAANCNTGGAANAACGCTNANACTATTGCTGANGGNCTNCGNGTNCCTCGTGCAATCGGNGATTTCTTGATNCTTCAGGCACTTCGTGAAAGTGCGGGCNCGGCNATNGCCGTTTCAGATGCTGACATGGTGAACGACATGCGTGAACTTGGAAANCTNGAAGGTATTAGTGCCTCGCCAGAAGGNGGTGCGACACTAAGTGCACTGCGGGTGCTTCTGAAACAAGGTAAGGTNCNACCGAACGACACCGTTGTNTTNTTCAATACTGGTGGTTCATTGAAGTATTTGGACGTTCTTGTATCTTGAACCTAGNNCTGCACAACNTAGTGTTTTATTGCNTATGGTAGTAAGCCCGTTAAATCGACTGCCTCGCTANCAGCNNACANAATACAACCATCGACACGTCATTGCGGACGCCAAAAGTGCATGGTANAATTTATTTCTTCTTTCGGCCGCATGTGTGCGCCGATCATGCCTTCGAGGTCCATGGGCGGCTAGCTCAGCTGGGAGAGCGCAGCGTTCGCAACGCTGAGGTCGAGGGTTCGAGCCCCTTGCCGTCCACCATTTTGAGCGATGTGAAGCAATGAATACAATCAAAGCGAAGCNNTAGACAGAATTATCAAGTTAGACACCTTGACAGGCTNCTAAACGTATGGAGAAAATATTCTAAGATGGCAATCNCAAGAATTTCCAAAGAAGATCTCCAGGCTCGCCTTGAATCTGAGNCGGCTAATTCCCCNATTCTAATTGACGCTAGACTGAAATATCCCTACGAACACAGCACAGTCACCTTGCCAAGCGCAATCCGTATGCTGCCAGACAGNCATGANACNTCTGGGCTTTCTCAAGATCGTGACATCGTTGTGTACGACTCGGATCCTGGTGAATTAGCCAGNGTCCAANTGGCAGCNTCGTTGATTAGGCAAGGTTTTCGCGCTGTTGTTCTTAAAGGTGGAATTAACGATTGGATAGCGGCGAAACTCCCAACGGACTCAAAAGATGCCCCTGTTATGGCGCCACCCAAGGCGGGAGCGCTAAAGGGCTAAGCCTTAATCGACCTGCCAGAGCTTATTACTCCCTTGGTGCAACTACTGACGTTTTACGTTCTGACCATTCTCGGCTTTGCGACTTCCCTCGCAGCACAGGAACCACAGAGATCCGCCGAGGAATTAGCTTCAGCACTACAAGACAAATACGAAACTGTTCGCGATTTTTCTGCCAACTTCATTCACATCTATGAAGGAGGTGCGCTAAGCATTCAAGCGACGGAAAGTGGCGTCGTGCTGATAAAGAAACCAGGCATGATGCACTGGAATTACCGAGAACCGAACGAAAAATTTTTTATCTCTGATGGAAACACTCTGATTTCCTACGTACCGGCTGACAACCAAGTCAGGATTAGTTCAATGCCAGCCGAGAGCGCCTCAGNACCATCTGTNCTTTTTCTCATTGGGCGAGGAGACCTATCTCGAGACTTTGTCCCAAGTTTTACAGTCCTAGATGATGCTCCCGTTGGCACACAGAGTCTTCGACTCACTCCACATCATCCNGAAACGAGTTACGAATCACTCATTCTGGTAGTCGACGAAGTNACTCTTACNATNCGCCAACTTATCTCNAANGATCTTCAAGGTGGCACGTCGACATTTAAATTCACNGANTTGAAAGAAAACATCGGCATACCTGACCAGATGTTTTCCTTTACGATTCCACCCGAAGCGCACATCATTACGGGTAATNATGCTTCAANGTGAGTCGNCCGNATNAACNAATCGACAAAAGCTTTTGTTCTTGCTCGATNAGTGCTGTCACCGCCGTTTCTCTATCGCACACGTCGAACGTTATCCAGTCACCAGGCATTAACTGACCTGCAAGTGGNAGGTCCGCTGTAATGACAGTAGCAATTTTCGGATATCCNCCTGCCGTTTGACCATCTGCCATCAAGATAATCGGCTTACCAGACGCCGGCACCTGAATTGANCCCATCGGNGTAGCGTCTGACAANAACTGATCTGCCTTGTCTGAGGCAATGGAAGGNCCNAGAAGTCGATANCCCATACGATTCGACTCAGACGACACTTGATAGCGTGACGATTGAAACNTCAACAACGCNTCCTTGGAAAACATCTGATCTTGNGGNCCAAGAATAACCCGTAAACGTATATTNTNACTGGGCAATGACACTACCGATTGNANTTGATGCATTCTTGACAACTNTGTAGAACTTGCTTNCCCGATTNNTAACCGATCTCCCNCCTGCAAATGTCGTCCACGATANCCNCCCATACCAGTAGCAAGNTGGGTAGCCCGACTGCCAAGCNGCTGTGGAACATCGAGGCCACCTGCGATTGCAAGATAAGCTCTTGCACCACGNCGACGNTCNCCAAATCTCAAGTGAGCGCCCTTGGGTACTATCCAAGCTGCATTGAGTGGCATCNGATTGNCGTCAACAAAAATCTCGAATTCCGCTCCNGNAACCGCACATCGCACNTCNTCNTGAAACTCAANATCTGGACCCAGCAAAGTAATCTCTAAACCTGCAGCCGAGGNCGAATTACCAACAAGGAGGTTAGCAANTCGATGAGAAANNCGATCCATTGGACCNGCAACTGAAACGCCAAAACTTTGATANCCCCAACGTCCCAANTCTTGTACNGTGGTGAGAAGCCCANCCTTAGCAACTAGCATNATNAAAAAGGTNNCCTTTGCTNACNATCAGTCCNTAGAAGCGTTAAGCTCATCAGCCGTTACCGATACGAACTGCACNTGNTCTCCTGGCTTNAANGCAAATGGNTCANTTCGTTCGGGATCAAAAGGTTTCAGAGTCGTNCGCCCNATTAGACGCCANCCTCCAGGGGTGCTCGCAGGATATACACCTGTTTGGACTCCTGCAATNCCCACACTCCCGAACGGNACAGANGTNCGTGGAGTATCTCGACGTGGCATAGCGATACGCTGGTCAACGCGACCCATGTAAGCAAATCCTGGAACAAATCCCAACGCATACACTCGATATACGGTATCTGTGTGCCGTCGCACNACTTCCTCAGNGGAACAACCTCCAAATCNCGCNACCTCATGAAGNTCNGGACCGTAGTCACCACCNTAGCAAACCGGAACCNTTAGCGGTGTAGNAGGAGTGANGCTANTCTCCNTTTGAGCTTTTCCATGTCGAGATAACGACGAAGACAAGGCNTCCAGATCTGTCCTTAGAGGATCAAAAAACACTGTTACAGCGCAATAGCTGGGCACAACATCTCGAACTCCTGNATGTTGCTCAGANCGNATAGCCTCAGCNCATCGAATCACTTGCGTGTTTACTNNAACGTCAACAACTTGTTCATACGCCATGACTAAGGCNGAGTCNCCGGCCCATCGNATCTNAGGGNANTTCAAGTCTTGCTTNTCTTGANTCACAAGTAACTCTCCATCNAGAGCNAGATGATTTGTGGCNNACATACANCNAACATNGAGTNCTAGACCCGTTCAGCCAGNCGAGCNAAAACTTTCTCGTGAATGCCTCCGAAAGCACCGTTGGACATAATCACAAGATGATCACCNTTTTTGGCTTCCTGGCCAAGAAGTTCGACTAGATCGTCNAGCCTTNGAATATACCTTGCGTGCACACCGTGGNTNNCCAGAGCATNGACCACTTCTTCTGGNTTCAGACGAACTGAATCTGGCANCGAGCTACGATAGACNGGCGCAAGTAANACTTCGTCAGCCCGTCTCAATGCCGTCACNAATTCTTCTTGAAATACGCGACGACAGGAAGTCGCTGANCGCGGCTCAAAAATTGCCCAAACTGTTCCNGTGGANGTTGCTTCTCGAACAGCAGTCAGNGTTTCTGCNACTGCAGTTGGGTGATGTGCAAAGTCATCNTACACAGTTATCCCTTNTATAGTACCGCGTACTTCTAATCGTCGNCGCACACCACGAAANGCGCGTAAGCCTTCATTCAGCGTACCAGAGACCAAGCCTGTGTCGCTTGCAACGGCTATCGCTGCCAGAGCATTTCTGACATTGTAGTGACCCAACAACTGTAATGTGGTGCTCATAAACGGCACGCCGTGACGCCGCACCTCAAACGCGGTGCTGTCCTGTGATTGAACTATTTGGCTTGCACACCAGTCAGCGTTACTCGATAAGCCGAAAGTTTCGACACGGCATGGAGCGATTTGTTGCAATGACAAGGCTTCGGGATTGTCAGCACCTAGGAGCAAGAGCCCATTGGTAGGCAAAAGCGTCACGAATCGTTTAAATGCCGTTCGAACCGCCTCGAAATCTGTATAAATGTCTGCATGGTCAAACTCGACGTTCCCAACAACTGCGACATTGGGCAAATACTTCAGAAATTTAGCGGTCTTATCAAAAAAAGCGCTGTCGTACTCATCCCCTTCGATTACAAAATCTGGTCCACTGCCTAAACGGTAACTGGAACCAAAATTACTCGCTACTCCACCAACGAGCATACTGGGATCATGCTTGCCAAAGGTAAGCAACCAAGCTGTCATAGCTGCTGTTGTGGTCTTGCCGTGAGTCCCTGCAATCACCAAAGAACGCTTCTGCCAAAGAAATTCATTGCGGATAACTTCGGGTAACGATGCATATTGCATTCTCCGGTTGAGCACCGCTTCAAGTTCGACGTTTCCTCTTGAAATTGCATTACCAATCACGACCAGATCACATTCATCACTGATCTGTTCAGCGGAAAATCCTCGGAATGACTTGATATCTTCAGCTGCTAGGAACTCCTTCATGGGCGAGTAAATCTCAAGATCGGATCCGGTCACAGCCACACCCTGACGCTTTACCATCGCCGCCAAACTCGCCATGGCCGTACCGCCGATGCCAACGAAGTGCATCCGTCTCATACGACTGCTGCCTCGTTAATTGAAATTCTTGAATGGGTACCACTAATGACGTGGGCCTTGACACCAAACGGCAGTGTAATTCCAGGGCCCCGTGTGTGTCCCGATGGTAAGCCGAAAATAATTGGCCCTCGAAAATCACGAAGCACATCTACTATCGTACCGTATGCCGTCGGGTGGCCACCTGGTTCATCGCACTCTGGAAACTCACCTACAATAATTGCCGAAGCGAAATCAACAATTCCGCTTTGCATGAGTTGCGTTAGCATGCGATCAAGACGATACGGTCGCTCTCCCACTTCATCAAGAAACAACACAAAGCCCTTGGGAGGTGCGAAGGCGAAAGGCGTGCCTAACGAAGCAACTAGCTGTGTGAGGGTACCACCGAGTAGAACACCGGATGCCTCTCCAGAACGTACACACTCCAGCCCGTCTAACGATAGTTCACCAAGAGGTTCTGAATGCATCAGCAACTGAAGAAACGACTGACGATCGTAGCCTTTCACGCCCGAGGCGAAACTCCCTACCACCGTTGGTCCATGAAAGGCGACCATTCCACACCGTCCGGTGAGGTAGTTGAGCATAGCCGTCAGATCGCTATATCCAACGAATACTTTAGGTCGGCAACAAATGGATTCTGCATCGAGATACGGCAGGAGCTGCACACTCCCATACCCTCCCCTTGCAGCAACCACACCCGCCACGGAGTCATCATTCCAAGCTCTCATAAATGCTTCAGCGCGTGTGGCCGGATCACCTGCAACGTACTCACGCTTATAGAACACCGACGGCTCATACACCGGTTCGAACGACAAATCACGTAATTCAGCTAAACCTNGCTCAAACAAGTCACGNTCGAACGGACTAGCTGGTGCAATNANAGACAAGCGATCGNNNGNACGNAGCGCNCGAGGCTTCAGCATNNTCCGTTAACCATCCTNCTCAATCTCCTTCACNANNGNCAAAGCCTCTTCNCAACCCAGAATATTCTTNGTCCTCTTAAACGATTGCTGTGAAGANATCCNGNGGCTGCAANNATTTCACCTTNGCNTTAACNTGTCGNTCCATNGCTGCTTCAATNTCCGGNATNGAAAGAATNTTGGATTCAACAGCATGAATTAACGATTCGAGAGCATTCGCCTGCTCATCATAATTCGGAGGGCATAGTAATAGTAAATCGCAACCAGCNCCAACCGCAGANACAGCCAACTCNTCAATNGGATGTNTCGCCGCTACAGCTTTCATNCCAAGATCNTCAGTCACAATAAGACCATCGTATCCAAGTTTCTTNCGNAGAAGACCATCGACAATTGANCGTGACAATGTAGCCGGAGACTTATCATCCANCGCTGGCACCAACAAGTGTCCNGNCATNATCGCCGCCACNTCTGCTTCAATGGCCGCACGAAANGGAAGAAGCTCACGCAAATTCAGTTGAACAGCATCGGTTTCAATGCAAGGAAGTTCGTGATGAGAATCCNGACNCGTATCCCCATGACCNGGAAAGTGTTTTCCNCANGNAGCAATCCCAAGNGATTGAAACGTTCGAATCATCTCCGNACCTAANTTNGCAACCANCTCGGCGTCTTCGGAGAGAGCTCGATCNCCTATGACCGTGTTNCGAGAATCGCTGNGCACGTCAAGNACAGGAGCATAATTTAACGAAATGCCAACAGCCGCTAGTTCTTTTGCGAGTGCGCTCGCAAATCGCCGNGCAAGTTTANCACTACCANTCTGACCCAATTTCTGCATCGGAGGCCACTCGGTAAACGGCTNNCGTAGACGGGCGACTCGCCCTCCTTCTTGATCGATACTGACCCAAAGCGGTAAATCATCCCCAAGCGACTGAATCTCTTGAGAGAGTTCCGCCACTTGTTCAGGCTCTTCAATATTACGAGCGAAGAAAATTACCCCNCCTAGATCAAACTGACGAACTAACGCACGTAGTTCAGNNGGAATCACATGTCCATCGAAACCNACAATAGCGAACTGTCCGATGTGTTTGTATATATCTCGCACTGGCATGCGTCAATGACTCAAGCAAGGTGACTTNACAAACATTATAATGCCTTAGTGATCGTTCAAGCGTCTGCACCCACTCGTATCGACCTAGCTGGGGCTACCATGGATATCTGGCCCTTATACCTCCACCATCTCGGAGCGCAAACATTAAATGTAGCNATTACGATTAGAGCGCATTGTTCGATCAAAACGGCAGAAGAGGGCGGCATTCGAATTCAGTCTCTCGACACTGGACAGACNGTTANCCTCAAGCACCAATCCGAACTTTTGAACGGCAATGAACTGATACTAATACGAAAAATCCTTCATTTTTTCAAATTGGAGAATATTGAGGTGGTGACACGGAGCGATTCTCCAATCGGTGCAGGAATCGCAGGCTCATCAGCTCTGAACGTCGCCCTCTGTGCCTCTGCNGCACGCTGGCAGGGAAAAACCTACTCTCCTGAAGAACTACTGCAGATTGCNATGAACNTTGAGGCACAAGCTATTAAGGTGCCTACAGGAGCCCANGATTACCGTCCAGCCTATTATGGTGGTGTTTCAGCTGTTGAATTTGATGTCGCTGGGGTACATCGCGTNGCTCTTGATCTAAATTTGNTCGAGCTTGAGCNACGCTTAATNCTCGCTTATACCGGATCNTCANGACAGTCTGCAGTAAATAATTGGACGGTCATGAAGGCTCACCTCGATGGTGATGCTAAGGTGTTCNATCACTTCGAACAAATTCGNGACATAGCTCTCTCAATGCGTCAGGCNCTNCTAAGTAGCAACTGGACAGCAGTTGGTCAGTTAATAACTGCCGAGTGGGAAGCTCGAAAACAACTGACTCCTGGTATTACCACAGAAACTATTGACCAACTCATTTTCAANGCACAAGANGCCGGCGCGCTCGGTGCAAAAATCTGTGGCGCTGGAGGTGGTGGTTGTCTTGTCTGTCTCGCAGATCCNTCAGCAGTGCAAGATGTAGAAAAGGCATTAACTAACTCTGGAGCCGAAGTGCNTAAATGCACAATAGATACTGAAGGATTAAATCTTACAATCGAATANCACTGATCACTGAACGACAAANTCCTCAANATTATCTTGATTGATACGTACCGTTATGACCTGACCGGNATTACCAAGAGGCTTCCCTNGTTGCTGATTCAGAGAAAAAGCAAACGCCCCGGCATCNCCAACGTNNAATACGATTTCCTCACGAGCCTGNAGCACCTCACGNTCACCNGGTTGCATAAGACGGGANAANGCTAAANNGCCATCAACCNTCAGGGANACCCAACAGGNAGCCACTGGGTGNANATCAATAAGAAGNNAGTCCGTCTCGTCGTNTTCAAGAGGGTTGGAATTAACACTCACACCTGCCATCTCCGACATAGAAATCGAAGGAGTTGGCTCGCTCAGCGGTTGAGAATTGAAGGGATTCTGGACGGTATCCAACTGTCTACCAGACCCGCAATAAATTATCAGTCCAGCGAGGGGTACGCTAACAGCCAACAACCTTATCAAGGTTCGCGTCATTAGACGCTGGGACTCGAAATCTTCTTCTTTTTCGAAAGTCAACGTTAGATGGCCTGAAGTCGTTGAGAGCGTACTCGTAGAAGACTCATTAATTTCAGATGAAAACTCATCAAGAAATTCACGCACTGCTTTCTCTGGATCTAATCCAACTGCATTCGCATAGGAACGAATGAAGGCTCTTGAAAAAATTCCACCTGGCAGTCTTGATATGTCGTTCTGCTCAAGCGCTTCAAGAACGCTTATAGAAATCTTTGTTGCAGCCGCAATTTCATTAAGTGTGATCCCTTTCAATTTGCGTGCTTCACGCAGACGAGCACCAAAGTCCAACTCAGTGTCTAGATTGGAAGCATCGAAACCGGGATCTGAAGAATCAATATTGCTATGCACGCCAACCGTACTTTAAACAAGGGATTTCTGACTGTCAAACGCCTCTTGCACCGTATTCACCAAATGAGTAATTCCTAGGGTTCGGTTCTCTTGTGACCGGCCTGCCTCAACAAATAGATCAATCGCAGCAATACCAGCTGCGCCCGAATGGGCGACCTCAGACAGTACATCTTGTGTCACTCCACCGATGGCCAAAATTGGCACCGCGGTCACTCGGGAAGCATGAGCTAACGCACTTACACCAAGCAACTTTTGAGATGGCAACTTTGAGCGAGAATGGTAGATCGTACCTAAGACAATATAGTCCACATAAACACTAGCAGCTACCGCCCCGTCGAGGTCATGTGCCGAATAGCCAATCAGAAATCCTTTTGGCGTCTTCATTCGCACACGGTCAACATTAAACGACTCTTCGCGAAGATGAACTCCTGAAGCTCCGGTCCCCAAAGCAACGTCTAGTCTGTCATTAACAACCAGTTGCGTTGATGTTCCTTTAATTACGTCCAGACATCGTATAACTAGTGTCTCAAGCGTGCGCGCAGAAAGATCTCGTTCACGCACCTGAATCAAATCAACACCTGCTGAAGCCGCTGCGCCGACCATAGTTACTACGGATTCGAGTTGTTGCTCGTTTGATTCTCCAGGCGCGTAACGACGACGATCTGTCACAAGACATAGTAAAGGCCGATGATTTAACGATCCCATAATATTTGTCATTGAATCAATGTCACGACACCTTACCTCATACAGTGAGATTTTAATGGCCTTGTTTATCAGTCTTACAAAATAAGATGCTTCGATGAATTCGGCTAAGTAGTTTCGTGTTCCTCAACAAGGAAACTATTTCTAGAACAGCAACTCCTAAATTTATTACCCCGAGACCAGATACTGCCCCTCGAACAAAATGATTATTGAACATCCTTTGCAACGAGGAGCTTGATTCAATAAACACATTCTGATCCCAGAACGATGTCCATGGAACAACAATTAACAGGGCTCCTATTTCCAGAAAAAAGACCGCAAGCAGCATTCGACGAAGGGATAGAATATGAACCTCCACTCACAATGCGTAGCAAAACTAGATAAACACTTCTGCTTCAATGTTCAAATCAAAGACCTTCAAGGATCGTATCAGACAAGGCTTTCGGTCGAAACGATCGACGATGAGCGCTTGAGTAACCAAATTGTCTGATTGCTTCAATATGTGCAGCTGTTCCATAGCCTTTATTCTTATCAAATCCATATCTAGAATCTTGCTTGTGCAATATACACATGTAGCGATCACGGGTAACCTTTGCAACAATCGAAGCTGCTGCAATTGCAGCACAGCGTCTATCTCCTTTGATAAGACCTCGCTGAGCAATCGGAAGCGAGGGAATACCAGAGCCATCTATAAGAACAAAATCAGGTGGTGGCTGCAGAGCGAGTATAGATTTACGCATCGCGGCGAACGTAGCTTCACGAATGTTGATTCGGTCAATTTCTCTAGGCTCAATCTCCGATACATTCCAAGCTAATGCACAACCGATTATCTGCATGTACAGATATTCTCGTGCAGTAGCGGTCAATAGTTTTGAATCCTGAAGACCAGGGATATGCTGACTAGGGTCCAACACGACAGCCGCCGCCGCCACAGGTCCGGCGAGGCATCCTCGTCCTACCTCGTCAACACCCGCAACTCGAGAAAAACCACGACGCCTGATAGTGTTTTCTATCGTGCGTCGAGCACTTGTCCGAGTCATCAACGACCTAAGTGATCTATTGGAAGAATCTCTCTGATAAACCGTAGCCTAAGAAAAATCAAAGTCTAGGCATACAGCTCTAGTTCGCACGCTTTCGTTCACGTATCCTGGCTGCCTTACCGCGCAAGGCTCGCAAGAAGTACAGCTTGGCTCGTCGCACACGGGCAGAACGCACAATATCAACACGGTCAATCACTGGTGAATGAAGTGGAAATATACGTTCAACACCCTGTCCGAACGATACTTTTCTAACCGTAAATGTTGCCCCGACGCCACCACGATGCATGCCAATTACTACACCCTCAAAAATCTGGATTCTTTCTTTTTCACCTTCTCGCACCTTGACATGTACTCGAACGGTATCTCCAGACTTGATCGCTGGTCGCTGAAGCAATTGCTTCTGCTCAATTGAGTCGATCGCAGTCATACACCAACTCCCTTCTTACGCTCGCTTAATAGGTTATCAAGAATTCCACGTTCCTCTTCATCGAGCAAGGCTTCTGACAGCAAGTCAGGACGCTTATCCAGCGTTCGACGTAAGGACTCTTGTTTTCGCCATCTAGAAATTTCTTCATGATTCCCGGTCAGAAGCTCTTCTGGTACTTTCATCTCTTGAATCTTTGATGGTCGAGTATAGTGAGGAAAATCAAGCAACCCTCTAACAAACGAATCTTCTGCAACCGATTTCGCTTCTCCAACCACTCCTGGCACCAAACGCATTACCGCATCGAGCACAACAAGTGCGGGTAACTCGCCTCCAGTCAGAACATAGTCGCCAATAGATATTTCTTCAGTTACCACCTGTTCACGAACTCGCTCATCGACTCCTTCATAGCGTCCACACAACATCACTAAATGAGATTGTCGACTTAATCGTTCCGCCATTTGATGCGTGAATCTTTTTCCTTGGGGCGAAGTCAAAATGACTTCTGGCGGGCGCTCAGCCGTCGCCACGATCGAATCAACCGCACGAAAAATTGGTTCGCATTTCAAAACCATACCTGGTCCACCACCGTACGGCATATCGTCGACCACGCGATGGCGATCCTCAGTGAAATCTCGTAGATCGTGTATTCGGACATCGATCAATCCGCGGTCAATTGCACGCCCAATCACACCCTGTTTTAGGCATGATTCGATCATCCGAGGAAAAATCGTGACAATGTCACTTCTTAACTGTTTCACCATCTACCTTGCTACTTAGNGGTCTTATTGAGTTCNAGTAGTCCAGANGGTGGNTCAATCACAATCACACCAGCTTTTGGNTCAATTTTAACGCAAATATNATTCACCANNGGTACAAGTAATTCNTCGCTACCTGNNCGTACAACNAATCGGCTTCCTTCAGAAGAACCCTCAACTTGAATCACTTCNCCAAGTACCAGCCCGTCCGAAAGCTGNACGTTGCAACCAATAAGCTCATGGCGATAGTACGTNCCTTCTGGCAAAGGCAACAANTCTGTTGNTGGCACACGTAGTTCTAGGCCCANGAANTCCTCGGCTTNNGTCATTGTTTCNATTCCATGAAAACCGACTATCGGTCGNCCTTGATGCATTCGTACGTTTGTCACNATTAGTTGCTCNGTTTGTCCAGACCGANGCACGTGAAGCGTTGCACCAGCANAAAACCGTTGNTCAGGAAAATCTGTTTCGAGATNGACNATAAGGTGNCCGNTGATACCGTGTGTTCTAGCTATGCGACCAACCATCGCCATTTCATTCCATGGTGCCAGNGTCATCCATCCTCAATGAGATCATCTCGAAACTCAACAGTCACANTTGATCCATCCACTTCNGTCGCTATANCTGCCATGGTCCNNATTGCAGCTGCCATTCGTCCTTGTCGACCGATCATGCGTCCCAGNTCACCAGGNCCAGTTNNCACTTCAATAGTTTTGGCNTCACCTCTCTNGANTTCTCGAACAGNGACGGCTTCAACATTATCAGCTAGCGCNNGAACCACAACCTCTACTACCGCTGCTGCTCTGGTCACGATGACGCAGCTTCCTNCCTCTTGAACAGATTCACGTTTACGGGANCGTGACAAGAGGGTACGNACGGTGTCAGATGGTTNTGCTCCCNGACCAACCCAATGACCTAGNCNATTTTCGTCAATGTCGAACGTCTCAGGATTCGTTCGAGGATTATAGTGACCCAGAATCTCAATAAATCTNGCATCTGGAGTCTTGGACGAATCGATTACGACAACACGATAATGCGGTTGNTTCTTNNNTCCAACTCGACGAAGACGAATTGCGAGCATTCCATTCCTCTCTATACAATTACCAAAAAAATGAAAANACTTTCATTNTCAANAACTGTGTCAANNNNTCANGACNTATTCTTTTGATTCGTCATTAGCCGTGTCTCCATGAATGACACCTTGGTAATCTGTTGCAAGTGCTGGCAAAAAGATTCGAACAGGNGGCGGGACANAATNTAGNCTACAACTAATCAAAAAAACAACTACAACTTCCTCGATAANAATTCCTCTAAGCTACTCTNAATGCAATGTTTATGGTATCCCAAANTAAACAATACTGTCAATTAACACCTATNNGTNCANTTTTTAGATGTTGAGNTTATCTGTTTCTTNCTNAATTCAGCTTTAGAACNAAANNTTCTTATGCAGAAGTCGTCACCGGAAACGAAACCGATTCCACAATAGACAATCCATATCCTTCGAGTCCNACAAACTTTCTTGGATTATTAGTNAAAAGNCGCATAGTCTNCACTTCTAGATCTCTAAGAATNTGNGCGCCGATTCCATAATCGCGCTGATNCGACANCANACCNAGCTTGCTACTTGCCNCACNATCATCCAANCCTTTATCTNCAAGTTCATAAGCACTAATTTTNCTTGCCAGAGTCATACCTTGACGATCTTGATTAAGGTAAAGCAAGATNCCNCGNTCTTCATTCGCGATCCGGGCTAATCCAGCTTGCANCTGTTGNCCGCAAGAACATCGCATAGAATGAAAAACATCTCCTGTTAGACAGCGAGTATGCACCCTAACCAAAACGTTTTCACCATCACTAATGTCACCTCGCACGAGTGCTACATGCGTCTCTTTTCCGATGACATTTTCGTAAGCTATAATCTCAAACTCTCCATATTCTGTCGGCAGCTTCGCAAGAGCGAGGCGTTTCACTAACCGCTCGTTTTGCATGCGGTACTTAATAAGGTCAGCAATAGTAATCATCAACAGATCGTGCTGCTGTGCAAACTTTATTAGTTCAGGTACCCGAGCCATTGTGCCGTCATCATTCATGATTTCGCAAATCACACCGGCTGGGGTCAATCCTGAGATCCTAGCCAGATCAACGGCAGCTTCTGTTTGACCGGCGCGTACNAGGACACCACCTGGCCTGGCTCGTAATGGAAACATGTGTCCTGGTCTAGCCAGATCAGAAGGTTGAGTCTTTGGATCTATTGCAGCACGAACCGTAATCGCCCGATCTNCTGCAGAGATACCCGTACTGGTTTCNTNCTTGGCTTCGATAGAGACGCANAACGCTGTNTCAAAACGAGCTGTATTTTGGCTGACCATAAGTGGNAGATCGAGTTGATCCAATCTTTCAGTTGTCATGGGCATACAGATAAGNCCNCGACCGTNCTTTGCCATAAAATTAATNNNTTCCGGTGTCACATACTCCGCGGCAATCGTTAGATCTCCTTCGTTTTCCCGCGTTTCATCATCAACAACAATGATNATCTGACCATTACGCANAACCGCAATAGCCTCTTCAATCGAGGCAAATGAACTTGAATCCCTAGTCAAATGNTTCCTCTCTCGTCCAGTCTTTATGATTCAATAATNGACATCAAACGAGGTTNCTGCNCAAAAAATACCAGNCTTCNTTTATATGATTGTTAACTCTTGTCTNNTCTTCCTAANTCCATGGCATGAATCACGTATTTGCCAAGAATATCGCATTCAAGATTCACAGACTCGCCTGTACGATAGGTNTTAAATGTCGTNTGTTCCCAAGTATAAGGNACAAGTTGAATCTCAAACTGACTTACATCTAGATTAATAATCGTTAGACTAACCCCATCCACAGCTATCGAACCACGNGAAACCAAGTAGGTGCGAAGGTCTGNGGGATAACCAATTGAAACCCAGTGGAAATCCTCATCTTTCCTAATACTTCCTACAGTGCCGATGGCATCTACATGCCCCTGAACAAAATGTCCACCAACCAGGCCATTCGCACGAAGAGGACGCTCAAGATTAACCAACTTGCCTGGTGTAAGACCGCCTATAGTGGTAACNCTGGATGTTTCTGGAGACACCTCTGCGTACATAGTGTTTCCATCGATTCTCGTTNCCGTTAAACAGACTCCGTTTACTGACAGACTATCGCCACTAGATAACTGAGAACACAAGGTTGAAGTCAACTGCAGGTGATGCCCAACATCGCCTAAGGTCAACTGGTCGATCGTTCCAAGTGCTTCAATCAATCCTGTGAACATAACCCTCCATAAACATGTCTTCTCCACANGGCTTCACGCTTACATTAGTCAACGTGCTTAAAGACACTTCTTGTGANGTCAACCAAGATAAGCCTTGAGAGCCAAGCGACGNCGGTGATAAATACATCTGAACACGATCAACGACATCAGCGGNCCACGCCGCTCGATGAATAGTCGTTCCGCCTTCGAGTAANAGCGACATTATTCCCAANTCACCCATACGNACTAAAGCCATCTTTATCTTGCGNGATTCAAGACATTCAATTTTCGCGCCGGCTTTTACCAGAATCTCNACATCCCCANCCCTAGAATCCACNACCTTGGTCGTTGTAACGATAATAACGGGNCCATGATCGAGCGTGGAAAAAATTCTGGCAGTCGGAGGGGTCCGTAGTCGTGTGTCAAAAATCACGCGAGTNAGTGGTCGCCTCCGATGAACCTCNCGAGCTGTTAAAAGAGGGTCNTCAGTTNCAATGGTTCCTGAACCAACACCGATAGCATCCACTTCAGCNCGCAATNGATGTGCGTGTCGATTTGCAGTCGTCGAAGTTATAATTGCACGACTACCCTCCTTGCTCGTTGTNCAACNATCTTTACTTAGGGCAATCTTCATAGTNACAAATGGCCGGTTATAACGGATAAANGTNAAGAAATCTCGATTNACTTGGAAGGCTTCCCGACCACAAAGACCCACTTCTACCTGCACACCTTGATCTCTAAGAAAAGAGATTCCTCCACGTGCGACGAGCGGATTNGGGTCTTCAACCGCNACAACCACTCGTCTTATNCCTGATTCAACAATTTGCTCAACGCAAGGGCCAGTACGTCCAGTGTGACAGCATGGTTCTAGAGTACAAAACAGCGTCGCTCCTTTTGCTGCAGGTCCAGCNGCACTCAGAGCGTGAACCTCAGCGTGTGGAGNGCCAGCTTCTTGATGATATCCTGANCCTACGACAACTCCATCNGATACGANAATGGCCCCGACGATTGGGTTTGGGCTTGTTCGNCCCCGTCCTCGCAATGCGAGGCGCANCGCCTGATTCATATATTCNAAGTCAGATAGAGCCATAAAACACTAACCCTTGCNGAANCCAAAGCGTCAATCAGGCTCGGATTCAATTCTCTGTCGACGCAACATGAGAGCCTCGACCGCTGCTCGCGGCTCAATGCGACCAGCNANCACTTCACTCATTTTCGAGGTAATCGGTAGTTCAACTCCNTGANAAGNCCCAAGCNACAGCGCGGCATCCGTCGTACGAATACCCTCAGCCACCATCGACATTCCAGTTACAATTTCGTCAAGAGATTTCCCCTTACCAAGTTCAAACCCCACACGCCGGTTACGACTCAGCTTACCAGTGCAAGTTAAAACAAGGTCACCCAGNCCACTTAGACCAGAAAGCGTTTCCCTGCGAGCTCCCAGTGCATANGCCAAGCGCGATACTTCGACTAATCCTCTTGTTATTAGNCCAGCCAGAGCGTTCTGACCAAGTCCCAANCCTTCAACAACNCCTGCCGCTATAGCAATCGTATTCTTAAGCGCCCCACCAANCTCCACNCCAATGACATCATCACTGCCATATAGGCGAAAATAGCGGGATCGGAACTGTTGNTGAATTAAATCACGCATNTCGGTTCGAGAAGAGGCGACCAGAACGGCTGTGGGTAATTCGTGTGCTACCTCAAGCGCGAAGCTCGGACCCGACAACACCGCGATGGCACTCGATGGATTGACNTCTTGCTCAATTACTTCAGACATTCGAAGCATTGTTTTTGGTTCGAGGCCTTTCGTTGCACTAACGATNGTGGTANGGGGTGCTAGAAATTCAGCAGCCTGCTNTACTACAGATCGCANCCCATGTGAAGGAACTGCCACNACGACACAGTCGGNNTCACTAAGNGCCTCCTTNANCGAGTCCATAGGATTAACGTTAGCCGGNAACACAATTTCTGGAAGGTAGGCATCATTNATACGATCACGTAATAATGTTTCAACAAGTGACTTGNTCCGCGCCCACAAATGCACCTTGTGCCCAATACGACCCAAGTGAATTGCCANAGCAGTACCCCAACTGCCGGCTCCTAGAACTGCTATTTTTTGATCCATCGTCTNCTTAACCTTGGANTTCAGCACCAAGTCGAGGCTCTATNCCCAACTTTAATCTGGTGATGTTTTCCCAATGCCGNTAAACAATNAACGCTGCCGAGAATGAAGCAACGACGACTATATGTAAAGGTNCAGCAATAAGNTAAGTCANNGGNACGAGAGNAATCGAGGCAACAATGGAACCTACCGATACATACCGAGTTCGCCAAACCAANACGAAAAACAGTCCANCCGNTGCAGCAACAGCGANCGGCGCCAGCACACCAAAAACACCAGCTGTAGTCGCAACTCCTTTCCCTCCACGAAATCGTAGCCACACTGGATATATGTGACCAATNATTGTGGCAAGCCCAACTGCAGCACAATTCATATCGCTTGCACCCATACGCTCTACAACTAGAACGGGCGCNACACCTTTAGCCGCATCTAACATCACCACCGCCANAGCTGCAGACCTGCCCGCCGCACGGAGAGTGTTTGTTGCACCGANGTTTCCACTTCCAATTTNTCGAACGTCAATTCCAGAGAACTTCCACGTNAATAAAANTCCAAANGGAATCGAACCAACAATATACCCAAGCAAAACAAGTGTTGTATTCATAGCTGGGCACGCACCAAGTAAANCGAGTCAACGGCCCCGACCTAAAAANCAATCTCGGTNATTTCANTCACGATCTTCCAGTATTCGACGAACCATGTCGAGTGCGAACTGGGATGCTTGGTANTTGACAAGCTCACGTCCGCCATAAAACCTCATNGTTCTGANCTCCTGTCGATCAGGGGTTTCTACCGNAAACACCACCNTACCTNCGGGCTTCTCTTGCGTTCCCCCAGCGGGTCCGGCAATACCTGTTACACCAATACCCAGTTCTGTTCCTGCATTGCTTCTTACACCGGAGGCCATCGCTGCTGCCACGGACTCGCTAACCGCGCCGTGGTCATTGAGAATAAGTTTTGGTACGGCAAGCCGCTTAATTTTTGTGTCGTTTCCGTAAGCCACTACACCCATTTCAAAGTAAGCTGAACTACCAGGCACATCCGTGAGTCTTGATGAAATAAGCCCTCCTGTGCATGATTCAGCCACTGCGATCTTCCACTTCCGAGCGCACAAGAGATCGCCAACCACTTGTTCCAACGTGCGTCCGTCACTGCTATAAAGCGATGAACCCAACGTCTGGGCTAAATCCTGAACTGCCCGATCTAGTAACGCTAATCCTTCAGTTTCTGTGGCCGTGCGTACCGACAAATGAATCTCAATACGACCAAGAGTTGCCAAAATTGAGGTTGCAATAGGAGGTTTCTTGTTCTGCCAACGCGAATAGATTGGTTGCGTAAGCTCCTCGACCTGAGATTCAGCAAGACCAGTGATCCTTAGAACTCGCCTAGACAAACTCATATCACGGGTCCGATTTCGCAATCGAGTCCACAATGATTCATCAAACATTGGCTCCAATTCGCGAGGAGGACCTGGTAAAGCCACGATGACTTTATCTCGCCAGTGAATCCATAACCCAGCCGCTGTGCCCCGTGGATTTGGCAGGAGTGTTGCACCTTTAGGTAAAAGCGCCTGACGCCGATTGACATCAGGCATCTGCAAGCCTCTAGAAGAAAATCTCGCGCGGATCTGATCAACGATTTTAACGTCTTCTACGAGAGGAGTCTCTAACACTTGAGCAATTACTTCACGCGTGAGGTCATCTTCAGTGGGTCCTAATCCACCCGTCAAAAACACCGCATCTACGCGACCCAGCGCATGCCGAAGTTCATTTCCTAACTCTACATGGTTATCGCCAACAATAGTCTTGCCGCGTACCTCAATTCCAAGATCATTCAATTTTTCAGTGATGTAAATTGAGTTTGTATCCCGACGAAATGATGTCAACATTTCGCTCCCAGTCGCAATAATCCAAGCTGCCTCGATCGGACGCGGCATATTCATACTCACATCAACCATTGGGGTACTATCCATAGAGTGATGTGAAGTAAAACGTTAACGTATAATCCGGCTACAACATCATCCATCATAATGCCCCAGCCACGTGATAGCTGTTCACACCAACGAGCAGGATACGGTTTGACGATGTCAAAAAAGCGAAATAAAAAGAATGCTAGAAATATAACTGTAGTCGTTGGAGGCAGAAGCATCAGAGCAACCAGCATACCGACAACTTCATCGACAATGACGACTCCAGGATCTTGGCGCTGAAGAACCTGCTCCACAATCGTTGAAGCCCAGACCCCTACAAAAAATAAAATGGTGACGACAAGCACCTCAACCGTGAAAGATGCAGAATCCTTTATAAGCCAAAACACTAACAGTCCAACGATTGATCCTATAGTCCCTGGAGCTATCGGAATGTAACCAGTCTTGAATACTGTTCCAATCGCAAAAGCTAATCGAATCATTCACTATTCCCGATAATTATCTAATCCTTTGCACTGAACTGAACTAGCAACGCCTATTCAGAAGATCTGAATACCACCCAGTTAGAGAAAGAATTTATTTTGTCAGCCATTAAGTCTTATTCATGATGACTTAACCACTCTGGTCGCAGCGACACGATCATGAAGGGTACGATCTTGCCGATCAAACAAACCAACCACAAAACCGATCCCGCAAGGCAAAACCGAAATGAGATAGGCAGCCGCTCGCAGCAAGCCTCTGCTAAATCCTACGGAATTTCCATCAACGCAAATTACTTTGATACCAAAAGCCATTTTCCCAAGCGTCTGCCCGCCCGCCA
>NZSH01000057.1 GCA_002696705.1 Woeseiaceae bacterium
GGGTAATCCAGGATCGGTTTCAACAGATTGGACGGGCGGTCTACCTTGGACGGCATTACAAGCGGCCGAACTGGTTTGTCTGGCGGAGAGTTGCATCATATCTGCGGCATCTTGCACCGGACATTGTTCAATTTAGCAACCTTGAGGTTTACCTGAATATTTGCCGTCGGGTAAAACCCCCGGTCGTTATTGAACGCAAAGCGGGTTTTCGTACGGTGGGTCGTTATGATTTGCGTGGAGTTGATGCTGTGATCTCACAGAATCAGCAGGTTTTCAACGCTGTTGAGGGTGAAGTACCAAGAACATTTCTGGTTTACCACGGCGTTGATCTAGAGGCCCTCAATTCCGTCACTCCCAACCGATTAGGGTTCGGCCCGGAAGCGTTCGTTGTGGGCCAGGTATCACGCCTCGGGGAAGGTCAGAATCACGAACTACTGATTGATGCCGTCATTGCGCTGCGTTACAAATATCCTCAGGTCAAGTTGGTGTTGATTGGTGGCACAACTCCACAGGCGGGTAGTGTGGACCGATTACCTGTTCTGAGGGACTACGCGCGACCATTGGGTGAGGATGCGGTTCTGTTAGGGCTGGTGGACGAACCATATCAATATATCGCAGGGTTTAACGCAGCCACCTGCACCTCGACGCGAGGATTCACCGAGGGAGCGCCACGAAAGCTGATTGAGCCTATGGCGATGGGCATTCCCTGCGTGACGACAGACAGTGGAGCAACTGGCGAGGTAGTCGAAGATGGTGTGAACGGTTTTGTAGTGCCGGATGGCGATGTGAATGGATTAGTTCGACGGTTAGAACAATTGATTGTCGACGCACAGTTGCATCAAGCATTGTCTGCCGCTGCGCGTAAGACAGTGCTACGCAAGTTCAACATTATCGAACAGGGCATGAAAGTCCGTTCCATTTACCTGACACTTCTTACCGAGTGTATTCATGGAACGTCTCGCCGCCGTAAGCCAGACATCTTGGAGGCATGATGAAGACCGGAGCAAAGGAACCGTCACCGCGGTACCGTACTAACGAACCACTTATTTCACCGAAGGTGATGGAGTATCTCGGGCAGGTTATATCGGAACGATATTTAAGCCCTGGAAATTGGGTCAGAAAGTTCGAGAAGGCGTGGGCCAAGGAGTGTGGAGTCCACCATGCCGTAGCGGCTTCCAGCGGTACCGCTGCCCTGCATCTTGCTCTACTGGCAACAGGTGTCGGTAAAGGAGATGAAGTCATTGTACCCGCCATGACATGTCCAGATACATTGAACGCGGTCACGTTTGCTGGAGCTATTCCGGTTATCGTAGATATCGAGCCTGTCCGGTTCGGATTAGACCCATCGCGACTACGTGAAGAAATTACTCCAAACACCAAGGCTGTGATTCCTGTCCATCTCTACGGGGCGGCGGTGGACCCGGAAATTTTTTCAATTTGTCACGAGCGTGATTTACTAGTGATCGAAGACGCTGCGGAGGCTCATGGTGCCGAGCTTGGGGGACAGCCAGTCGGATCACTCGGCACCGCGGGATGTTTTAGTTTTCGTGGCGATAAGATGCTCGGCGTGGGTACTGGCGGCATGATCACGACGAATGATGAGCAACTGGCGGGTCGTGTCAACCATTTGATTGGATTGGCCGGTGCCGGGGGTTTTGATCGCTACCATAGTCTCGAGCTTTCCTACAGTTACGAAATGTCGAATGTCCATGCCGCGGTCGGCGTTGCACAGATTGAAATGCTGGCGCCGACAATTGCTGCTAAGCAACGCATTGCTGGTTTTTATGATCGTTTACTGTCAAGTGATCTGATGGACAAGCCAGCGCTGGTCGACGGGCACGTGTTTTGGAGGTACGTGGTGCTTCTAAAGCGGGGTAATCCACGTCGTGTTCACTCGTTACTTGCCGAACAAGGTATCGAAACAATGCCACCCTTTGTTCCGGCGTACCGACTTCCACATTATGCAGGTCAGCAGAGCCCAAAGCCCTTCCCAGTTGCCGATGATGTATACGAGCGTCTGTTGTCGTTACCGATTAGCCCCTATTTAGAACGCAGTCAGGTGGAAGAAATTGTAACGCTTTTTCATGCAGCGGTTGTTGTAGAGAACTAGATTGAATGTTCTATGCCGTCGCCTCCTCCTCACTCGGTATAGGTCACTCTGTATTGTGGACTTAACGTGCCAAATCAATCTTGGCGTGTTTAGAGCTCACGTTTTTACTGCAACACCGCGAGGTGCATGCTGATTGCTGTTAACTAAAACTACTCGTGAGGAGTTGATATGAATTCGGCCCTAACTTACGAAATTTCACCTGGGCGGCGGATTGGTGATGGTCAGCCTTGTTTTGTGATTGCTGAAATTGGCTCAAATCACAATCATGACTTCAGCTTGGCAACAAGAATGATTGATGAAGCTGCGGCGGCAGGGGTCGATGCTGTTAAGTTTCAAACCTTTCGTGCCGAGAGTCACTATTCAGTGCACACCCCAAACTTCTCCTCTCTTGAGGGCGGCAGTACATTTGAACTTGTCAAGAGTCTTGAGTTGGATCGATCTTGGCATGCACCACTCAAGAAGTACTGTGAGAGCCTCAACCTTGTGTTTCTCTCGTCTCCGTGCGATATCGACGCGATTGACGAGCTTGACAAGCTCGACATCGCTGCTTTGAAAGTGCCCTCGTGTGAACTGAGCGACCTGAGCCTTGTTCAGCATATGGCACAAACCGGTCGACCGATCATCCTCTCGACCGGGCTCGCCGACTGGATGGATATCCAGCGTGCTCTCGATACGTGTCGAGGAGTTGGAAACCAGAATGTCGTTTTGCTCCAATGCACATCCCTCTATCCGGCTCCGCCAAATTTAACCAACCTTCGCGCAATCAAGATTATGCGTGAGGCGTTTGGAGTGCTTACGGGGTATTCCGACCACACAGAGGGTGATCATGTCTGTTTGGCGTCGGTGGCATTAGGTGCCTGTGTGGTTGAAAAGCACATTACCTTGGACAGAAAAATGTCTGGGCCGGATCATTCGTATTCCATGGAACCCCATGAGCTCAAGCAGATGATGTGGCGGCTCAGAGACGTGGAGGCTGCGATGGGGGACGGCGCCAAAATTGGGGCGCGTCCAGAAGACCGAGAAGTATTTGAAAAAGGTCGGCGTAGTCTGCATGCAAGAAATCGTATCGCCAAAGGTGACGTCATTACTCGAGAGATGATTGTGACCAAACGTCCAGGTCTGGGAATTCCACCCTACCTGATAGATCAGGTTGTCGGAAGGATAGCCCGCTCTGATATCGAGACCGATCAGTGGATTACCTGGGAGATGGTCTAATCTCGATTCTGCACCACCTACGGTTTCCAGGACGTCATCGATTTGGTAGTTACCGGTCATCACCCCACAGATTCCAGCAGCTGTCGATGAGATTAACTGAAGGCGTAATGAGCACGCCCGAATTAAGGGTCGTTGTTCGCACCGACGCATCGCTTGCAATTGGAACTGGCCATGTGATGCGCTGCCTGACGTTGGCGAGCACTTTGCGAGAGCAGGGTGCAGCAGTATTTTTTGTCTGCCGTGAGCACGACGGTCACCTTTGCGACCTGATTGAGACACGAGGTTTCAGTGTCAGTCGACTACGATCAGCCCACCTAGACAATCAGGGTGAACACAGTTCTACTTATGTGATCCGCTCAGCATCTTCCTGGGAGGAGGACGCTAGGCAAACCCAAATTGCGATAGATGCGCTGGGGTTGAAACCAGATTGGCTTGTCGTCGACCATTACGACATCGACGAGCAATGGGAAGGTGCTCTCCGAACATCAGTCCACAGCGTCATGGTCATTGACGACTTGGCCGACCGAGCGCACGACTGCGATCTAGTACTTGACCAGAACCTAGTTGGGCAGTTATCGACCCGCTATGTCAATAAGGTGCCACCGACTTGTGCTGTTCTACTAGGCTTAAAGTACGCTCTGTTGCAACCCATTTATGGCGAATTACACGACCATGTGGCTCTCCGGCATGGTTCGATACGCCGCCTGCTTGTTTTCATGGGCGGAGCCGATCGCAACAATCTAACCGGCCGAATGTTGTCTGCCTGTCTGAGTCTGGACAGACCAGATATTGATGTTGATGTGGTGATTCCCTTGGGGAGTAATTGTGAGAAGTCCATTCGTGAGCAGGCCTCAGGCCATGCGAACGTTCACCTGTATCGAGATTTGCCAACCCTAGCCCCGCTGATGGCCCAGGCCGACTTGGCGATCGGCGCTGCTGGTACAACCAGTTGGGAACGGTTGTGCTTGGGTCTTCCAACGCTCGTAGTCACAGTTGCAGATCACCAAGTGCCTATTGCCGATGAGCAGCACCGGCAGGGGCTTATTCGTAGGTTGGGTCACCAAGACCAGGTAACCGAGTCGGCTGTGAAACAGGCCTTGGAAGAATTGATTCAGCTGGGGCTAGATGTGGAATGGTCGAATCGATGCCATGCAGTTGTTGATGGCCGTGGAGTGCAGCGAGTGTGTGAGGCCTTGACTAAGGACGTAGACACGGATGTGAAGGTTCGTCATACCAGATGAGTAGCCGAAGGCCCCAAGCTAGAAAAAGATTACTTTTTACTGGTGGTGGCGGAGCAAGTTCGGAAGCGCTTCGCCGCTTTTTGTCCGGTCGGTACGACGTGCATTTTGCCGACGCCGACCCAGAGGCAAAGCCCTATTCTGTGCCCCCAGGTGCTTGGCATCAGATCCCGTTTGCGTCGGAGTCGACCTTCGTTGAGACATTGGGAAGTCTCTGTCGCGAACTTAAAGTGGATGTTCTGGTTCCCGGCGTTGACGAAGAACTCCTGTCCATTTTGCAGGCTAGGGACACTATAGGATGTGAAGTACTTCTTCCGTCGACTGAATTTGTCGAAACTCACTTGGACAAGTTGATCTCACATTCTCGGTTGAAAACTCTTGGATTGCCGACGCCGGATACTAGACCGTTCGGTGAGCACCAAAACATAACGTTCCCGTGTGTCATCAAGCCGCGTCAGGGTCGGGGGTCGCGAGATGTGGCCATCGTTCACTCGAAGGAGGAATTACAGGCGCACATCTTACTCTGTCGTCGTCAGGCGGATGATTTTATTGTACAAGAGCTGCTTCAAGGACAAGAGTATACGGTCATGGTGGCGGCGGACCGAGGGGGCTCCCTCCGTGCGGTTGTGCCGGTGAAGGTAAGTATTAAGAAGGGAATTACCTTACGCGCAGAAACCGACCGTGACGGAGCAGTGATCGCTGCTTGCGCAGCGATTCATACTGCTGACCCTGTTGTTGGATGCTTTAACGTCCAGTTAGTGAAAACCAATGCGGGTGACGTAAAGCCTTTTGAGATTAACCCTCGAATTTCCACTACGACCTGTTTAGCCCTAGCAGCTGGTGTGGATTTCGTTGATCTGTGCCTCGGCAATAACCAAGGAAATAGAACGACAACCTCGAATTTAGCGCCCTTCCGCGATCGTCTTCAGCTGAAACGGTCCTGGCATAACGAGTTTCTTGTCTAATGGTTCTTGACCCTATTTGTAAGGACACCGCGCCGCAGTTTCAAGAGCACATGACGTTGATGGATTCTGTGGTTGCACTAGTCCGCGAGGTAGGAGAGTCGCTGCAGGCTTGGCAAAAGTCAGGCGGGGCTGAAGGGACTTGGGAGGGATCCCAGTTTCACGCCAAGGCGGATCAGTGGGCACATCAACTGTTTGAGGTTGGACTTTCGAAATTACCTACCAGTCTTCCGGTTGTTAGCGAAGAGGATCTGTCATCGATCAAAAGTGATGGCGGGAACCGATATTGGCTGGTTGACCCGATTGATGGAACCGCCAGCTACGCTGAAGGATTCGCCGGATATGTAACCCAGATTGCCTTAATGGAAAAAGACAGTCCAGTGTTGGCGGTCGTGTTCGCGCCTCATTATCAAGATTTATTTGTGGCAGTGAAGGGCGATGGTGCGTACCGCAACGGAATCCGGTTACCCTTGGCTTCGTCGTCTTCACTGACCTTAATCGACAATTACTCAACCCCTCGTGGCGTAGCAGCGGACCTATACAACGAGTTGTCGTTCAGACGGTATGTGGAGTGCGGCAGTATCGGACTAAAGATCTGTCGTGTGGCGGAGGGAATCGCCGATGTGCTTCTGAAGCCTGGCCAGGTTCGAGACTGGGACCTGGCGGCTCCCCATTTAATACTGCAAGAAGCAGGTGGCTGTCTTCTTGACGGGCAGGGGCAAGACATCGAATACGGTGCTCTGCGTAAGCACGAAGGGATGATCGCGGCGGGAGAGGGCGATATGGCCAGGCGTGTCGCGTCGTGGCACCGCGCACGGCTTCTGGGCAACTAGCATTTACGTGATTCCAATGCTGATTGAAACAGTGATGAGGAATGCCGGGCGACTGTTTATTCAATGTATTAACCGGGCACGCCAGAAGCTCCACGGTATCACTCGAGGGAAGCAAAGCAACTCGGTGTTGATTGAGAATCCACTTGCCGAGGCCTCTGAGTACTACCGCTTGTGGAACAAGGCAAGAGAGTGTTCGTATCCAACCGTTGATCACTACGAGCGGGACTGTAAGGCCGCCATTGAGACGGCTTGGTTTCACCAGCTTGCTCTATTGACACAGGTGGTCATAAAACGATCCGACCTTTGCTACCAGCACGGGCGCTTGTTGTATGCGACCTTGGTACAGTACGCACGTAAACATGTTCGTGATCACCTGAATATTGTTGAAACTGGCACCGCGCGAGGATTTTCTGCCTTGTGCTTAGCCAAGGCGATGCACGACACTAGAACGACAGGCAAGATTTCAACTTTTGACTTACTACCGCACGACGTCAAAATGTTTTGGAACTGTGTTCGCGACGCTGACGGTCCTCGGACACGTGCGAACCTGCTTCAAGATTACTCCGCGCTGATTAATCGATACGTTGTTTTTTATCAGGGTGATACGAAAGAGGAGCTGGCTAAGATGACCTTTCCGCGGGTCAACCTCGCCTTTTTTGACAGCGTACATTCGCACGAGCATGTCATGACTGAGTTTTCGTCCATCAATGGTCTTCAAGAAACTGGCGATATTATTTTCTTCGACGATTACACGCCAGAACTTTATCCAGGGGTGGTCAAGGCCGCGGATGAAATTTGTTCGACCTATGGATACGGTAAGAAGATTGTGATTGCCAGCAGTCAGAGGCGATATCTAATCGCTGAGAAACAGTAAGTGCGCTCAGTCAAATCAGAAAAGACGATCTCAGCATAAATTCTTGATCGTCCGTAAGTTTACCAGCCTACATGTTTGTTAACTGGCCCGGTCACGTGGTTTGGATTGTCGCTGAGTGACGATGAAACTAGTAGTTTTCTTCAGTCGTGGTATGTCGCTCGATGGTTGGCGCCAAGCCGGGATCCTTGAACGTGAGATGGCACTCTATCGTGCCCTTCGCCCGCATTTAGAACATCTTGCTTTCGTCACCTACGGTGGAGCTGATGATCTTAGGCTTTTGGGTCAAGCGTCAGGGGTTGAGGTCTTGGTGAACCGATGGTCTCTGCCAGCAAACCTATACAGTGTGTTAGCCCCTTATCTCCATCGGCGCACACTCAGTCGTGCAACGGTTTTTAAGGCCAATCAAATCAACGGTGCGTGGTGTGCTGTGCTTGCCAAGTGGCTATTTCGAAAGAGACTAGTCGTTCGGTGTGGCTTTCTTTGGTCGGATTTCATGGTCCGCCTTACAACGAGTCGGTGGCGTTGCATGCTGGCGGAATATTTAGAAGGCGCGATCTTTCGAGCAGGTGACGCTCTGATCGTCGCGGGGCACGCTGACCGGGCGACGATTATCCAACGGTACGACATCAATGCTGGACGTACTCACGTAGTGCCGAATTACGTTGACACTTCGCTGTTTCGCTTGATGCCGGAAGTACCGCGTGAGTCGAGACGAGTGATAACCGTGGGTAGGCTTGAGGAGCAGAAAAACACCGAGTCTCTGATCGAAGCATTGAAAGAGCTTCCTGGGGTGAAGTTAAGTATCGTCGGAGATGGGTCTCTTCGTGCGGACCTTGAGAAACGGGTAAGCAAGTACAACTTGGATGTGGAGTTTCTTGGTGCCGTACCGCATGAGAAGCTTCCCCAGCTACTTAACGGGGCGGAACTGTTTATCCTGCCTTCCCACTACGAAGGGAACCCGAAGGCACTTTTCGAGGCGATGGCTTGTGGACTACCGGTCATTGGAACGCGCGTTCCAGGGATTCAGCAAGTTCTTATTCACGAGGAAACTGGGTTTCTCTGCGGGACGACACCGTTAGACATCAGAGCCGCTTTACGTGAGATGCTCGAGCGTTCTGAACTGCGCGAACGCGTGGCAAGCAATGGTTTTACGTATGCTGTAGAGCACTTCTCACTTACGCGGGTTGCACAGCAGGAATTGGCTGTGTTGACTACTTTGTCCTAATCAGAGAACAGTCTGTGTGATGAATCATCCACAAGTCAGCGTCGTCATGGCCGCCCGCAATGCGGAAGACACGCTAAAGGAATCGTTGGCTAGTGTATTGGGTCAAACATTTGCCAATTTCGAGTTCATTATTATTGACGATGGTTCAAGTGACCGCACAGGCGACATTCTTCAACAGGCGGCCGCGCAGGATTCACGCGTCAAGGTATTTACCCAGGAGCAACGCGGACTCACCAACTCGCTGAATCGGGCAATTTCTGTTGCCCAAGGCTGGTACCTGGCACGGCAGGACAGTGATGATTTATCGATGCCGGAGCGTTTGGAGCGACAAGTGCGCAAGCTTGACGCAGATGAAGGTCTTGCCGCAGTAGGGACGGCCACGGTCATTATTGACAAGCAGGGCAAACCGATGGGCCGCTTTCCAACTGCACATGGGGCTGCTGCTGTCAGGGATGGACTACATGCATTCAGAACGACGCCCGTCCACGGATCGATGATGCTGCGAAAAAAACATCTTACTGCCGTGGGTGGCTACCGTGAAGCCTTTTTAGCTTCGCAAGACTTCGATTTATGGCTACGGCTGACTGAGCAATTCACCATCGACAATCTTACCCAGCCGTTGTATCAGTGGCGCATCACTCCCAATTCGGTCACGGCAAACCGCCGCAGCCTTCAGCTTCAGTACGGTGGGATAGCTATTGCCTTTGCCCATGAACGGCGGAGATGTGGTGCCGATTCTTACTCTTTATTGGAGCGCTGTGCCGGCGACCTTGAACACTTTGCCGCACAGTACCGTTTTCGCGGCCGTGTGTATGGTTCCTGGGGTGACTCGCTATTTCGGGCACTCAATGATCCCCGCACGGCTCGTCTCTATCTCGGCCAGGCGATTCGATGTGGTTACTTACATCCCTGGACCGTCGGCCTGTTCGTTTGGAGCGTTCTGGGATTGCGCTGGCCGGGAAGGAAGCCCTTGCCCAATGCTCCGGCCGGGACGGACCAGTCTACTGAGTAAGGAACTCTTGGAACGAAATCGTGCGAAATCCATCAACTGATGGAGCAGACCACTTGAACGGATCATGAACCCTCGTAAACCTGAGCTCAGAGTGGTTCGGCAGTTTTTTAATATCGGCGAATTCGTATGGTGGCCTCAGATAGTAAGGTTTGTTCCGGACGTAGTTAGCATTGAAGACGCGATTTGTCTTCGAAAAATATCTCCGGAAATGCCACATTGTCTTGAAACTGTAGGGAGCGGCGTATTCAAAAGATCCCAGCATCGACATGTCCATGCCGAAGAAAAACACTTCTTTGAAGCCCATGTAGTGCAATAAAGGATAGAGGTTAATTGCTGCTGAGTTATAGAAAGGCATGTTCCGAAGTGTCAGGAGACTTCCCGAGTCGTCGGGATTGTAATAGCGTGCTAAGTTGAACTCTTCTTGTTCGTGTGACTGCGCAAACAGATGCAGACAATCGTGGTCAAGCCCTTCTGGGAAGTGTCTCTCAAGTAATTCTTTATTGGCAATGATCTTGACTTCTTTTCCTAAGCGATGCACGAGATCATACGGAGAGTCTTTAAGAAAGGCTCCAGGCTTCCATCGAAACCTCTTGTGTGGTCCTCGATGTGGGCGCCACGCTTCGAAGTAGCGGTCAAAATTCGTTTTCATGTCTTGCAGAATTGGTAGATGTTTACGCTTCAGTAACCAACGGGACTCGACACCAGCCAAGAAACCTCGGAAAATGAAATTGTGTAGAGAGTTCCCCTGACACTTTTCCGGAAACTGCATTAAGTAGTAATCAGGCTTCACACCACCCGCCAAGAACCATGGTGTTAGTGCCTGTGCTTCAAGAAAGATAACTAATTGTTTGTCCCGAAGTTTTTGGAAATTGAATTCCTGCTCAAGTAACGAAGGGCCTCCAAAGACGATGCCGGCTCGGTCACCTTGGTGAACGTTCTTAAGGTGTTTCATTGATTTATCGCCGCGATTCTTACGTAAATCAATTCTGGTGAGTTCTCGATCGTGGCAGCTAAGAACAATAGCACAGCACCCGCCTGAATTAACGTTGCGCGCAGTTCAAATATAGTATCGACCGCATTTTGAATCTACCATGTTGAGTAAAGGTAAGAATGACTAGTGGAGTTTGCCGATGTGTTTGGATGAGTTGGGCGGATAGAGGAAACGCTACTGGTAGACCGAAATGAAACCGAACATCCTCCGATGCCTTCGTTGTCCTGAGTGCCTAGCACTATTGAGGCTCGACGCGAACACAATAGAAATTGTAGAGCGTGGTTCGGCTGCCAGATTAGTTCCATGCTCTGGGATGTGTTCTTCTTCAAATCATAAGCAACATCATAGCGGCTGCTTGGAATGCACTCAGATCGAAGTGATGAGTGGCACCCTGGCGTGTACGTCCTGCAGTAACCGCTATCCGATCGACCACGGTATTCCCAAGCTTGTGATTCGAGATTCCTCGACTGACGATGTAGTAAAAGCGAAAACCGCTCGTAATTTTGGTTACCTCTGGGGCCGTGGTGGGTCGATCGATCATGTGGCTTCTCGTCCGTATCATTTTGAGAAGATGTCCTCCGCACTTTCCCTGCCAGCTTTGACAGGGCTTTTGTTGGATGCAGGGTGTGGAGAGGGCATTGACCTTGCCAATCAGGCAAGAGACCCGAGCGTGGAAGTTATTGGTGTGGAGTTGAGCGAAGGTGGGTGTCACACGAGTTTCGCACGTGTGGCGCAGTTAGTCGGCGCTCACGTCATACAGGCTGACCTCTGTCGCTTACCGTTTGATGACGCTACGTTTGATGCGATCTANTCGTACGGCGTTCTCCACCACGTCCCCACACCGTTACGAGCCGCAGCCGAGACTGCGCGTGTTGGTAAAGGCGGTGCACAAGTAGCGGTCTATGTCTATGAAGACTTCAGTGAGCGGTTCGTTGGCTTGCGCTGGCTGCTCCATGCTGTTAACTCCATTCGCGGTCTTACAACGAAACTGCCACCACGTCTTTTATTTTGGTTTTGTCGAGTTGCGTCGCCTCTCATATATTTTCTGTTTACCGTACCTTTCCTTGTGTTCAGTCAAGTTCCGGGTTTACGCGCTGTCGCGTTGAGTTTACCGTTTCGACATGCAAGAGGACCATTCAGTCTCGCAGGTGATCTCTATGACCGTTTTTCAGCCCCCGTAGAGTACCGGTATAGCCGTACAGGCGCGACGGCACTATTGCGCCAGGCGAAGTTGTCTGTAACCCGCGTGGTGTACGATCGTGGCTGGATGGTCAGGGCTATAAAAGACAATACAGCGCGGAGTGCCAATGAATAAGGCGTCCGAGCACCTGTCAGCGCTGCCGCTGCTTCGGTTCACGTGAGTGAAGACTGTAGTGTCTAAGATTTCGAGAACTCTAGCTGTTACCAGAGAATACCTTCGCCTAAAGGACTATCAGCAGAGTTTGGGTGAGGGATTGCAGTTTGACCTTTTGGGGCCGGAACATACTGAGTCAATTTTGAAGTGGCGAAACGACAAGGAAACTATTGGTGCATTTGCAACTACAGGTGGCCTGAGTCGTAAGGCTCATGAACAGTTTCTCGCTACTTACGAGGTGCAGGACCGAATTGATCTGGTGTTGGTTGATGAGTACACGAACACGCCCATCGGAGTGTTCTATTTGACAGGTGTGTCGTCGACGAATCCGCAGATTGGTAAGTTTATCGGTGAAAAGCGCTACCGGGGAAAAGGCCTTGCGAAGCTGGCCACACAAGCACTAGTTCGCTTTGCCTTCGACCATTTACAGCTTGTTGAACTCTACGCGCGCACCCGAAAAGACAACCAGAAGAATATCCTTCTCAATCAGGCTCTGGGTTTTCGCAGTGAGTCGGTAGCGGAAAGTAGTAATGGTACGTTCGTCATTATGAAGTTGCAGAGAAGCTGACCCCACTATGTGCGGTATCTTTGGAATCGTAGGAGAGAGGGCCAGTCGTCATGCGGGATCCTCTGGGCGTCGTGCTGTTGAGCATCGGGGTCCTGATGCAGAGGGTCTCTGGACTGACGGCAAGGTGGTCTTCGCGCACTCTCGGTTGAGCATTCTAGATTTGAGTGCGGACGCGAATCAGCCTTTTTTCCAAAATGAGCAGCAGGTAATTACCTATAACGGTGAGATCTTCAACTTTGAAGAATTGCGTCGTGAACTAGCCACGGATTTTCAGTTCAAAACATCATCTGACACGGAGGTGTTGTATCGCTTACTTGGGAAATGGGGACGTCAGGGCCTCAGTCGTCTGAACGGGATGTTTGCATTCGGATACTACGACCGAACGCAAAGGAAATTATTACTGGTCCGTGATCGGTTCGGCATAAAACCGCTTTATTTCTTTCATGATCACAGGGGCCTTATTTTTTCTTCAGAGCAAAAAGCGATTTATCCGCTCATTGAAGAAGGTATTGATGAGCGGGCATTAGCCGAGCACTTATCGTTCAAATGCGTATCGGGGCAGAGGACGTTGGTGCGTGGTGTGTCTGAACTCAGGCCTGGGCACTGGCTGGAACTGGACGTGGCAACGAACCGACTGTCCGTTGAGCAGTGGTATGAAATGCCTCGAGAGAGAGAGCAGGCGACTACCGATTTAGTGGAATCAACTGAATATCTCCTGGAAGACGCCGTTCGTTTGCGGCTGATTAGCGATGTGCCGGTGGGACTCCAGTTAAGCGGCGGGGTGGATTCCTCGATTATCGCTTACCTCGTGTCCAATAAAGCAGGTAAGAAACTGAATTCGTACTCGATCGGATTTCCCGGTGATGAC
>NZSH01000058.1 GCA_002696705.1 Woeseiaceae bacterium
CCCTGCATGTCACCAGGGACTTCAACACCTGCCATCTGGAGTAATGTTTCTGGAATATCAAGATTTGAAACCATATCGCCGTTGACGCTGCCTGGCTTAACATGACCGGGCCACCGCACGATAAGCGGCGTCTTGAGCGACTCTTCGTACATCCATCGCTTGTCATACCACCCGTGCTCGCCCAAATAAAAACCTTGGTCAGAGCTGTAAATGACAATTGTGTTGTCCGCAAGGCCAGTCTCATCCAAGTAACGAAGGACTCGTCCGACATTGTCATCAACCGATGCAATTGTCCGCAAATAATCCTTGATGTAGCGTTGGTATTTCCAACGAACTAACTCACGACCTTCAAGATTAGCAGCCTCAAACTTCGCGTTTTTGGGATCGTATATCGCATCCCAGACACGGCGTTGGGAATCGTCGAGTCGACCATAACTATCAAGCCACCACTGCATTTCCCGATTAGAGTCTGTTGTACCAGTCGGTGGTCCAAGCTTCAGGTCGTATCTGTCGATCAGGTGACGTCCTATCTCCATCTCCTGAAGTCGTGCCGGACTGGCCCGATTAGCATAGTCATCAAAGAGCGTCGGTGGCTCCCAGAGTGTCATACCGTCATAGAGTGTGAGGTGCTCTGGGCCAGGCATCCAGTTCCGGTGAGGCGCCTTATGCTGATACATGACCATGAACGGGCGGTCAGGATCCCTTTTATCCTGGAGCCATTCCAATGTTAGATCTGTAATGATATCGGTGACGTACCCGTGATGCTGACGCTCATCACCTTCGATTCGCATATCAGGGTTGTAGTACTCGCCCTGACCAGGTAGCACCTCCCAGTAATCAAATCCGGTGGGATCGCTCTTTAAATGCCATTTCCCGATTACTGCAGTCTCGTACCCAGCTTGCTGCAACAACTTCGGAAAGGTTTCCTGCGTTCCATCGAATATTTGGCCATTGTCACGCACGCTATTTAGGTGACTATATTTACCCGTTAGGATGACGGCCCGACTTGGTGCACAGATCGAATTGGTCACCAGGGCGTTCTCGAACCGCATACCTTCACGAGCGAGCCGGTCAATATTTGGGGTGTGATTAATCTTGGAACCGTAGGCGCTGATCGCTTGATAGGCATGGTCATCCGTAAAAATAAAAACAATGTTTGGACGAGTCGATTCCTGTGCAACTACAATCGCCGGCCAGATTGTCGTTACAAATATGGCTATCGCCATTGTCTGTCCCCAACGTTGGATGCCGCCCATAACGATTTTCTCCTTCACGAATGTCAGGTTTCCGTTCTTTAGTGAAGCAGCATAACTTACCACGATGTTTAAAAAAGTTAGTTATTGCAGTAAATAAAAGGTCAACTCCAGTCTCGTCGAGTAGCCTAGCAAACGAGTATATTCTTAGATAGTAACTGGGTGTAGTATCGCTATCCTGATTGAACTCAGAAGGAACAAGGATGCAAATTTCGCGTCAGTGGTTAGTTTTGCCAGTGTTGATTGCACTCGTAGGAGCGCTCGTTGCTGGATGTACAGGAAAGTCCGAAAGCGAAAGGTCGACTGCACCATTCTGGAACATCGTACTGGTACTTGTAGACGATTTAGGCTGGACCGATCTGGGCATCATGGGTAGCAGTTTCTATCAAACACCAAATATTGACCGGCTCGCTCACGAGGGTATGCGCTTCACGAATGCGTATGCTGCTGCTACCGTATGTTCACCCACGCGAGCCAGCATTCTCACTGGACAATATCCAGCACGTCTGCACGTTACGGACTGGATTCACGGACATTCTAGGCCTTGGGCGAAATTGCAAGTGCCAACATGGACCCATAAACTCCCGGCTGAGGTTACGACATTGGCTGAAGCTCTCGCCACCGGTGGCTATGTATCAGCCAGCATCGGCAAGTGGCACCTTGGAGATGATTCCCCTGAAGCACATGGTTTTGACTTGAATGTGGCAGGCGACCATCGGGGACAACCACCGAGTTATTACGCACCCTACAATATTCCAACATTGCAAGAACCCGAGACCGACGACGAATACCTTACTGATCGTTTGACTGACGAGGCAATTGCCTTCATAACGGAAAATCGTACAAACCCATTTTTNNTNTACTTACCGTTCTACACNGTTCATACNCCGATCGAACCTCCACNNGAGAAACTCACCNNGTATGAGGCNAANGCCGNAACACTCAACGCGGANACTTCAAGTCANCGNAATCCAGGCTATGCGGGCATGATCGAAAGTCTGGACGATGGCGTTGGACGGTTACTTGAAACCTTGAACGACCTAGATATTACGGATCGGACTGTTGTTATTTTTGCGTCAGACAATGGTGGACTTGTACGGGATGCCTCTCCATGGGGACCTGTCACGTCTAACCTTGAACTCCGTGCTGGGAAAGGCTCAAGTTATGAAGGCGGCATCCGTGTGCCGTTCATCGTAAGGTGGCCTGGCACCACCGAACCTGGCGCAGTGGAAAACACTCCTGTAGTTAGCCCAGATATTTATTCAACGATTTTAGACATTACCGGCTTAGCTACCAATTCACTGGAATTACAGGATGGCATAAGCCTCGTCCCTTTGTTAAATGCTACAGGCCCAATTGATCGTGAAGCCCTTTACTGGCATTACCCCCATTACCATCCAGGAGGTGCAACGCCACATGGCGCCGTTCGTGTCGGCGACCTGAAGTTAATTGAATTCTACGAAGATGCGCGAGTTGAGCTTTACGACCTAGGCCTTGATGTCACTGAAAGCCAGAATCTCGCTACACGCTACCCATCTCAAGCTAAACACTTGACCGACATGCTGCATGCTTGGCGTCAAAATGTCGGCGCACAGATGCCTTTAGAGAATCCAGAGTTCGATGCTGAACGTGCCCAAGAGTTCACACGTTAATAGAAGAAGAGAAAGTTGACTTGAGTTAAAACTANACGAGTACCAATCANTTAAACAAATCGTCAAAGGCAGTCTTGGCATTCGGTGGTCCGACTGAGCCGGTCTCCCGCTCCACTGTGCGTTGTAACTCGAAATAAGTGCAATCATTTTGACCGTCCTTGGGAGTGATGCGCTCAGCAATTGGCTGACCGCACTCGAATCGAGCCCCGGTATCAAACCATGTGCACTGGCCACAACTGTGCAGTGGACTGCCACATTTCGTGCATAGTTGGGTGTTATCGACAGCTGAGTCGATCACCTGGCTACAACGCATACAACGACTAACCTCGCGGAATCCCGGGAAGTTCGCTTTCCGAAATTCACGTGGAGTACGTTCTTTGCTAGCACCTTGTCGTTGTTCGTCTCGTGGGTGACGTTTTGATTGATCGTCGTCTTGGTAGCCACGTTGTCGGTACTTACGATCACTCATGTGCGCACTCCCTTTAATGACCGCGTAACACACCTGAAAAACAAAAAGGTGTTTTTAAAAGGTAATTTTCATCAAAAAATGGCTTACTGAACTTCGACATAGACGATGGTATCGCTCTACGCAGTATAATGCCGGTCGCTATATAAATCTGTAACTCAGACAGACAACAGAGGTATCTCATGGCAGCTAGGCTTCCGATTATCCTAATTGGTTTTTTCCTTTTCATCGTCATGCCAGCACTTATAGATTTTTTTGCTGAGTGGTTATGGTTCGGTGAAGTGGACTATCGACAGATTTTTATCACAAGCCTGACGACAAAAATACTACTCGGGGCTGCTGTTTTTTTGGGAACCCTCATATTATTGGGTGGTAATCTTCGCTTTGCATTACAAGAACTCAAGAAGCCATATCTCGTTGGTGCTCTTGGTGCCGAAACGCCACCGCTTGTTCTTGACAAAAAAAGTCTGCGCACAATCATCACTGGCGTGGCTGGCCTTGTAGCACTCTTCATGGCC
This sequence comes from Woeseiaceae bacterium, assembly GCA_002696705.1. Taxonomy (GTDB): domain Bacteria; phylum Acidobacteriota; class Vicinamibacteria; order Vicinamibacterales; family UBA823; genus UBA8106. The sequence goes on from NZSH01000058.1 coordinate 3,890, forward strand.
TTATTCGCTGCCGGCCAGTGGCTTACCTTTCTGCAGTATCAACACGCGACTACGTTTGGCACTGTCGATCCTTTACTCGGTCGAGATGTAGGGTTCTATGTATTTGAATTGCCATTTCTAGACTTTCTTCGCAACATGCTTCTTGCTGTCACTGTGCTCTCGCTTATTGGTTGTTCGGCAATTTACTTAATTGCTGGAGCACTAGGATATGAACCGGAGGCCGGCTTACAGATTAACCGTCGAACGAGACAACACCTTGGCCTTCTTATAGCTGCGCTCTTNCTGATNATGGCGTGGGGTGCCTCCTTGGATATGCCACGCTTATTGCTTACGCCCAGTGGCGTTATTCAAGGNGCGTCATACGTCGACGTAGAAGTTANACTCCCAATGCTAAAACTNCTCATGGTTGTGCTGCTGCTCGGNNCGGGNCTCGCAGCCTATCATGCCTTCAGCNCAAAANATTGGCCGATTCCNTTAGCAGTGGCGTTGTACTTTCTCGTGTCGGCNGGCGGAACGGGATACGCTGCCATCATCCAGCGGGTTGTTGTTGCGCCGAACGAACAGGAAAAGGAAGCTCCGTTCATCGCGTANAACATCGAATCAACACGAAAAGCGTTTGCGCTCGACAACGTGGAAGAACGCGNACTGTCAGGCGACGCGACTCTNACGCTGGCCGACATTNANNANAACTCGGAGACAATCAACAACGTTCGNCTCTGGGATCATCAACCACTCCTTGATACGTTCGGACAAATACAGGAAATCCGAACCTACTATGATTTCGCGTCGGTTGATAACGACCGTTACGTTATTGATGGNNNGTACCGTCAGATNATGCTTTCANGTCGNGAGTTGAATTCCGAGAGCCTNCCAAACCGAACTTGGCCAAACGAACGTCTCACGTTCACNCACGGTTACGGTGTCGCACTCGGNCCAGTCAACGAAGTGACGCCGGAAGGTCTGCCCGTGTTGTTTATNAAAGATNTGCCACCAGNTTCGTCGGNNGATCTTNNNGTCGACCAGCCANGNTTGTACTTTAGCGATCTCTCAAGCGATTACGTCCTCGTCGGTACAANCACCCGCGAGTTTCATTACCCAAAGGGTGACGACAACGTTTTCAGTCAATACGAGGGTGCTGGAGGAGTTCCACTGGGTGGNCTGNTTCGNANGNNGTTGTTCGCATTATATTTTCGAGACTTTAACATNCTAATAAGNGAGCAGTTGACTCCCGAAAGTCGAGTGCTCTTNCATCGCAATATCACCGACCGCGTGAATNCCATNGCGCCATTCTTGGTCTACGACGGAGATCCGTATCTAGTGATCTCTGAGGGTCGGTTGTATTGGATGCGCGATGCTTACACTGTCAGCAAGCGGTATCCCTATTCGACNCAAGTAGTCAACGAGGTCAACTATATTCGTAACTCCGTTAAGATTGTGATCGATGCCTACCATGGCACCACAACTTATTACCTCGCAGATCCAAACGATCCAATAGCGCTCACCTTNCAGCGTGTGTTCCCAGATTTATTTACGCCACTGGATGAAATGTCAGCGGATCTGCGTTCTCACATCCGCTACCCTGAAGATATTTTCCGATTACANACGGAAATGTTTTCGACCTACCACATGACTAATCCNGCCNTCTTCTACAANAAGGAAGACCAGTGGGAAGTGCCNGCTATCGATGCCGACGGTCGCGNNNCACAGATGNAACCGTATTACACCATCATGAAGCTCCCTGGAGAAAACGAGGCTGAATTTATTCAAATGNTGCCATTTACGCCGNNGCNAAAGGACAATCTGGCGGCTTGGATGGTCGCNCGAAGCGACGGTCAGCATTACGGCAAACTAATCNCATTTGCNTTTCCAAAGCAAACAGTCATTTTTGGNCCACGCCAAATTGTGGCGCGGATNAANCAAGACGANACTATCTCTCCACAAATTACATTGTGGAATCAACAAGGNTCTCAAGTNNTCCAAGGCACNCTGCTAGTTATTCCGATCGAAGAATCATTACTGTATATCCGACCTCTGTACCTGCGNGCAGCCGGGGGTAGGATTCCGGAACTAAAACGGGTCATCGTGGCGTATCAGAACCAGATCGTNATGGAAGAAACGTTGTCGTTGGCATTAGGCCGNTTNTTCGGGCGCGTTCCNGAGANCCTNCANNTGGCATCNACCGNACAGGGTGAGCCNANCGCANCCATTTCCATGACGTCNANNCAGATGGANGCACTAGAAGTGCCACCNCAAGGNCTAGCNCTTGCGGAACAAGCACGGGAACACTATGAACGNGCCATCCAAGCCCAGCGTGATGGCAATTGGNGCCTCTATGGCGACGANGTCACCCGCCTCGGCNAAATTCTCGAACGCCTGACGGCATCGCAATGAGTGCGAACAGTNNCTGCNTANCCTGCCTGTGTNATGGAGNAAACAGATGAAACTCAGACGAACCNATCTCGCANCNATTANCTTTATTGNNCTTNGCTTTGGAGGATGCACTAGTGAGCCTTCTGNGTCCGTNACACCNACAACACCAGGCTTGAAAGCGTTTATCGGCGCTCGGATTATCATCGATGGTAGCCGCGTTGTTGANTCAGGAGTGATCATCGTCCANGACGGCCGAATCACCGAAGTCGGAGAAGCTGAAACTGTAACTGTGCCGGCCGATGCGGANCGGGTTGATCTTNCGGGTCGAGTCGTCGTNCCAGGANTTATTAATACCCACGGACATGTTGGTGCCACCCGCGGATTAGAGTCGAGCCANGATTTGTACACACGAGATAATCTCTTACGACAACTCGATCTATACGCGCGTTACGGGGTAACGACCGTATTCAGCCTCGGNAACGACGATAAAATCGGTTTGGACCTGCGAGACGAACAGNACGCCANCCCCCTNAGCCGCGCACGGCTATTTGTAGCTGGACCGGTGCTGAATCCATCNACNCCAGAGNAGGCGCGAATCGCNGTCGACGAGGTTGCCNATATGGGCGTTGACATCGTTAAGATTCGTGTCGATGACAACCTTGGNAGTACGACAAAGATGCCTGAAGCGGTGTACCGNGCTGTTATTGACCAGGCCCACGAACNNGGCTTGCGGGTGGCAGCNCATCTTTTTTANCTAGACGATGCCAAANCACTCNTCAAGGCCGGCGTCGACTTTTTGGCACACAGTATTCGTGATGTTGATGTTGACCAAGAATTGATTNACTTGATGGTTGAACAGAANATTTGCCTGACACCAACACTCTTACGGGAAGTCTCTACGTTCGTTTATGAATCACGACCGAATTTCTTTGACGACNCATTCTTTCTTCAACATGTCGATCCGGACGTGCTGACACAACTGGAGGATCCAGAAAGGCAAGTCCAAGTANAAAATAGTTCAAGCGCNCAACAGTATAAGGCGGCACTCGACATAGCAATGCGGAACGTTAAGGCNCTNGCCGACGGAGGTGTCCGGATTGCATTTGGCACCGACACAGGACCAGTTGGTCGATTNCAAGGTTACTTTGAACAACTCGAGNTGGAGCGAATGGTTGATGCCGGACTGACAGCNGAACAAGTGCTTGTGACAGCAACCCGCGATGCAGCAGCTTGCATGCAAACAGAAGATGTCGGCACTCTTGANGCTGGCAAGTGGGCNGACCTTTTAGTTCTCTCGGCTGATCCGCTAGACGACATCCTNAACACCCGNGCCATTGAATCCGTATGGATCGCTGGAAATCAGATTCCAACCTTAAACTAAGTATTTTCGCNNGTCGTTAGTTTCNTGTTTAAACTCATGCGCGCCCGCTGAGTGCGTTCATGTTAATTCTCAGCCTCGAATTGTTTCTTCCAGTACCGAAACAGGCCAAGCCAACACATGTCAAGTGGTGCCGCCTCCAAGTAACGATGGGCGTCATCGGCCGGCAAGTGTTGTCGCANGTGCTTTTCCATATCCGCTACAAAAGAGGCCATGTAATCNTCTTCGCTAGTGTTTTGTTGGATAACGCGACGAGCGATTTCCGTCATTTCATCGAGATGTTGAATCAACAATCGCAAATGCACGGACGGCGCATTGTGCGGTCCGAAATGGGTTAAGAATAAAGTCTCGGCNTGCCACGAGTCGACNAGGGCNGCGGATNNNTTCCAGGCANGGATATCAATATCTGGCGGNGGTGTGGGAGGAAACACGTAAGGAGTCGGCCCAACCCGGATACCAGCCACATCACCTACAAATGCGATGCTGCTGGAACGATCAAAATAGCTAACATGGTGTCGGGCATGACCGGGCGTGTAAGCCACTTCCAGTTCCCGCTCTCCAAATGTAATCCTCTCNCCCCCTTTCANTACGCGAAGATTAGCCTGCGGCACAGGTAGAACCTCACCCCACAAGCGNTCCATATCATCACCCCATACTTGTTTGGCGCTGTCTAGGAGACGAGTCGGGTCAACCATGTGGCGGGCACCGCGTTCGTGGACNTACACCTTGATACCAGNATTCTCTCGAACGAGGGCACCAGTTGCACCAGCGTGGTCAAGGTGGATNTGGGTAAGTAGAACGGCGTCCAGATCTCGAATCCCNATACCACGTTGCGCCAGNGTCTCGCGTAACGTCGTGAGGCAAGTCGTTGGCCCAGGATCAACGAGCACTGTNCCAGCTANCCGGTGAATCACAGCCGTCGCAATAACCTGTCGATTNCCCTGAAAACAAAGGTCAATATAGCCAATATCACGGGATAANTTAGTGAACGAAGATTCAGTCATTAATTTGTCTCTATTCATCTTACTATCTCTAGGAGAAGGCTTGACGTTGGTGAAATGCTTTTCTATCTTGTAAACATTGCNTTATGTCAGCTTTAACACTTCCAGAGTTTCGCCGGCGTTTTCCATTGCTCNAACAGCGAACGTATTTGAATAACTGCTCAAAAGGGGCGTTGTCGACNGATGTCGAGGCAGCAATTCATTCGTTCGTCGAATCCTGGCATGCCNACGGCTCTCCATGGGAGCGCTGGCTAGACCAAATGGAGCAACTTCGATCAACGTTTGCACGATCCATCGGCGCTGACTCGGATGANGTTGCCATTCTCCCAAGTGCGTCGGTGGGNATNAGCGCGCTTGCCAGTGCCATGTCTTATAANGACNCACGGAATCACGTTGCGATAGGAGAATTCGAGTTTCCAACAATGACACAGATTTGGTTGGCGCAGCAGTCNCGCGGGGCCACGGTCGAGTGGGTGCGGGCACATGGGAATGAACTTCCGTTAGANAGTTATGCAACGACCATTAACGCGCGNACCTTGATCGTTCCCACAACTGACGTGTGCTACAAAAACGGTCATCGAACTGACATNGCGGGATTGGTNGCATTGTGTCAANACCGGGGTGCTTTAATCTTGTTGGACGACTACCAACGTACTGGTACCGGACCTATTGATGTGCACGCACTTGGTGTCGATTTCATGGTTACCGGCTGCCAAAAATATCTGCTTGGACCGCCAGGCTTGGCGTTTCTGTATGTTCGACGTGACCTACTTCNAAANTTTAAGCCGACACTAACCGGTTGGTTCGGCCGTGCAAACCCGTTTGACTTTGATATCCAGACTGTCACNTGGTCGTCTAGTGCTAGACGCTTCGAAGCNGGCACACCACCNATNNTAGACATNTACGCNGCCCAAGCTGGATTGGATCTANTNGAGNCCGTTGGTTACGCAGCCATCGAAGAGCAAATTNCTNCNTTAACAAAACGGTTNACTGCCTGGGCGCGNCAGGAAGGCTTCNCGGTAGCNACGCCACCCACTACCCGNAAACACAGCCCATTAGTTGTTTTACNATCAACCGACGCGCCTTTACTAGTGAGTCGTCTCGCGGCGCGNGGAGTCATCGTTTCGAGCCGTGACAATGGGTTGCGAGTGTCCTTCCACGGATATAACNNAGAAGAGGANATCNTAGCGGTAATTGANGCNCTGGAAACCGAAGTGTCGCTGCTCGAACGGGAAGANGCTAACGTTAAAAATTGAAAGGTGAGGGAGTGCTGTCAACATGGGTCAACTAGGNGGTGGCTGTCGTGTANTTGGTGTGAACGATGGCAAGCTCTACCAGGAAGGAACCCGGACACGTCGTCGCACAATTGGGTCGACTATTAATGCGCGTGACATTGAACAATCAGTTAGCCATTTCGATCAGGGTTTGTCTCCCGGTCAAGTGAATCCCACAAGCGAAGAAGTGCATTTTACCGTGGCAGGATCGGGCGCTTGCTACATCAATGGTCATCGGTACGAACTTGAAGCCGGTTCAGCCGCTTATGTCCCTCCAGAAGCTGAGTGCTGTTTTGACGCACCGTTCGGTGATTTGGAAATCGTCAGCGTCTGTTGTCCCCAAATCGCTAACTCCGTGTTTGANCTGCCACCCCGTACAACACCCATTGATATACATAGTGCGATCCCGACGCGGTGTCTTCACGAGCGTGAGCGAGAATCACTCATGACGGGCATTCGATCGTTCAAACTCCTCGCTGATAAAAGTGTAGGCTGTCAGCGCGTCACACAATTCATCGGACTGATCCCGACCTCNGANGCGCCACCGCATTACCANACCTATGAAGAAGCACTCTATGTTGTTGAGGGAAGGGGTGTAATGTGGGCCGATGGCAAGGAAGAACCGGTGGAACCTGGCACCTGTATCTACCTTCCACGCCAAGTCAGTCATTCGCTGAAAAATCTTGAGGCTACACCAATTCGTTTGCTCGGTGTTTTCCACCCGTCTGGCAGCCCAGCCGTTCGATACGGCGATGAGTGACAGCCTTGCCAGAACTTACTCTGCTGCAGCGTTCTGTAGTTTTGTCGTAAATCCTGTATCCTGTACAGATGCTAAACCTAATTCTGATCCTCCATTCTCTGCTCCGTTGGGTTGCTATTGCATGCGGGCTCGTAGCGATTGGACGTGCCGCAGCGGGCTTAACCAAAACACCAGCTACATGGAGTGAAAGCGACGCAAAATTCTCCAGACTGTTCGCTATTTCGCTTGATGTCCAGATGCTGCTGGGTATCCTAATGTATTTATTCTTCAGCACTATAACGACTTCGGCGTTTCAGAACATGGGTGAGGCAATGGGTAACTCCGTGGTCCGTTTCTGGATTGTCGAACACCCGACCATCATGCTCGTGGCGCTTGTGTTTGCGCATATTGGCGTCGCGCGAGCCCGTAAGATGGTCAATCCAAATAGTAAGCACCGAACAACACTGATCTTCCAAGGTATTTCCTTAGCCTTGATCCTTTACGGAACGACCTTGACTTGGTCACTTGCTGAACGGCCGTTGCTGCCATTCTGACAAAGCCGCCTCAAATCCATACTTGCCGGAAGATGTTGTACTCCAGGGGAGACAAAACGCGGCTGGACTCACCCCGAGGTGAGTAACACAACATTAATTAAAGCAAACTATTAGGAAAGCTGCTCAAGCTGTTGTTTCACGCTCGCGAGATACTGAAACGCCAGCATGCCATCGACTGCACGATGATCGAAGGCAAGTGAGAGCATCATGATTGGCCTGATTGTAATACTGTCATCCACCACGACCGGACGGTTTACGACAGCGCCCAGACCGAGAATGGCGACTTGGGGCTGATTAATAATTGGTGTTCCAGTGAGCCCGCCAAACACACCCGGGTTGGTCAATGTGAATGTTCCTCCTTGCACATCCTCAGGCTTAAGCTGCCGTGATCGAGCCCGGATTGCTAAATCCTTAATTGCACTAGCGAGTTCGACGCGAGAGAGCACGTTAGCTCCGTGAATCACTGGCACAATCAGTTCTCCCGTATCGGGTAACGCAACGGCAACACTCAAATTGACGGCTGGCTTGAGAACAATATCATCTCCCACTACAGAAGCATTCAACGCTGGAAACTCTTCAAGAGCCTTGATCACCGCTTCACCCACCAGCACGGTATAGGTCAGCGGGGCACCTGCTGTGGCCGCAAACTGCTCACCGTCGCGTTCAATAAGTGCTTTGACGTGAGACATGTCGCATTCACTCATTGCCGTCGCGTGAGGACTGATTTTGGTTGACCAACTCATGTGATTTGCGATTTTCCGACGGACTGGAGTCATCGGGACACGTTCGTCTTCAGGCTTTGGTTGATAGATATACTCGGCAGGTGGACTCGCCAGACTGCCTCGCGAAACCATTGGACCTGTGGCATCATCTGCGTGGTTCTTGAGATACTGCTCAACGTCTCGTTTCGTTAAACGACCACCACGGCCAGAACCTTGTATAGCACTCAAGGTCTCAAGTGTGACGTTCTCGCGCCGAGCCAACTCGAGCACGGCAGGGCTGAANGACTGGCCAGTTTCACTGGAAGCCGACATCNCAGNTGATCTTTGTGNTCGCTTAAATGACACCAATTGAACAGGTTGTTTGGTGCGAAAATGTGCGGNGGCNTTGACATCTCCCTCATTTGAATCAGNGTCAGTNTNTGAGGNGTTTGTNAGTAGAGGGTCGGACTGCGCCGATTCCACCGTGGNATCCGAATCCGCCANCTCGACTTCTGCCACTGTTGCCCCCACGTCGACTGTTTCACCTTCNGCTACAAGAATTGTCTTGAGCACACCGGATGCCGGTGAAGGCACCTCCGTATCAACTTTATCGGTGGTAATTTCAAAAAGAGGCTCGTCCCGCTCCACCTGATCCCCAGCAGCTTTCAGCCACTTAATGATTGTTCCTTCGGCGATGGATTCACCCATCTGAGGCATTACAACTTTGATCATGGCTTAGTTTTTAGTCTCCGTTACTAGTTTAGTATCCAAGGACCTTACAAGCAGCATTGTAAATCTTCTCTGGATTCGGAAGCATTGCATCTTCAAGTGGTGCAGCAAACGGCGCCGGCACATCGAGGGCGGCAACGCGAGTGACCGGGGCATCAAGAACATCAAATGCGTCCTGCGCGATGATCGCCGCGACCTCACCACCAAAACCACCTGTCAGCTGAGCCTCGTGCACCACAAGGGCTCTTGAGGTCTTCCGAACACTCTCAAGAAAAGTATTCCGGTCGAGTGGACACAAACTACGTAGATCAATTACTTC
>NZSH01000010.1 GCA_002696705.1 Woeseiaceae bacterium
CTTCAGGCTCATCCGTCCAGGTCAGATCCGGCAATAGGCCCTCGAGCACCTGCCGATGGTCACGGATGATCTGCTTGTTGGTCANCTTATANGCCACGTTATCCCATTCATGTGGATCATTTNCGTGGTCATAGAGTTCCTCAAGATTGATATCAGGATAATAGATGTACCGGTACTGTTTACTTCTGACGGCATGCCCCACAACCGGTTCATCGGTCCAACTAAANTGATAGCTGGTCACNACTGGTGGAGTCTCTNCATCGGGNTCGTTGAGCTGNGGTACNAGGCTGGNTCCGTCGAGGTGTGNCGGTNGATTAAATCCTGCGAGATCAACCAGCGTTGGATAGAGATCCATTAAGCTGACGGGCTGGTCGCTNGATGCCCCAGCTTNGGTTATNCCNGGAGCTGAAACGATGAGTGGCACTCGCGTTGACCGTTCCCACAGCGTAAACTTCTCGATNTTTTCCTTTTCACCCATATGCATGCCGTGNTCGGACCANACAACCAAGATGGTATTTTGGNCGTGCTCTGAATTNTCNAAGGNCTCTAANACTCGNCCCANCATGGCGTCGGCAAAAGTGATCGACGCNGCNTAGGATTGGACCACTTGCTTCCATTGTTTGTTATCCACCACCCATTGATGGATCCAACGACGTCCGTGGTCAAAGGCNTCCTCNAGATCATCTTTCTTGGTTACGGGNAGGANAATGTCTTCCAAAGGGTANAAGTCAAAATACTTCTGCGGNACCTCCCACGGATCATGTGGTTTCCANATCCCCATCGCCAAGAAAAAAGGNCTATCGTGGTTTTGGNCGAGTTGGTAACGGGCCCAGTCGACNACATGATAGTCAGCCATTTTTTCGTCGGGCACCGTCACCGGTCCCCACGTCCACCAACTGCCTTCACCACCNCCGGGNCGGGTTGTGTTGTTCACCGTTGGCGGNTAAATCACCTCATTNGGAGCTCGAATCTGGAAGGGGTGGGAAATNTAGGAACTTGGGTAATAAAAATCCCAATTNGCCGGNTCGACTTGNCTGGTGGGNGCCCATGGTGGGGCTTGGCTNTGATANATCTTTCCAGCNCCCAAGGTTTTATAACCACGATTCTTGAAAAACTGCTCAAGNGTTTCCACGTTCCGNAGNGTTTCNAANTCCCGCCACTTNGGCTCATCTCCCCAGAACACATTCTCTNCTCCTGACCGAGCGTGATGGACTCCGGTGAGGATTGCGGTTCTNGCNGGAGCACAGGCCGGGGCTGGGGTGTGAGCGTTCGTNAAGACCATGGATGANGCGGCNAGGCGATCNANGTTNGGGGTCTGGATCGTCATGTCCGGATGACCGTTCATAAAGCCAGCCCAGTCGTTCAGGTCGTCCACTGCNATAAACAGAATNTTAGGTTTTGTTGNAGNANTTNAAACCTGNGCGTTTCCGGNAGTNGTGTNTAGAAGCACCAGACCTGNCANTAACAACAGTTTAAGGATCTGGGNGCGNNGTGTGTTCTTGTGTGTNCATAGGGATCAGAGACGCTCAAGATTCGTCTGGGACGAGTAGGCGAATGGTGCCGTCGCGNTTGTTAAGGATGAAGANTTGTCTGTCNGGACCAAGGCNCATACGCATATCGGCGCGAGTTGCCGGGTCTTTTCCTTGAGAAATATTCCGGGCTTGGATTAATTGAAGCAAGGTTCTGACTTCTTGGCCATNCTTGAACAGCACCCGACGAATCNCTTCCTGTCCACCGTNAGGNAGGTCATCCGCCGAAAAAGAGAANANCTCGCCGCTCGGATTGTCACCGAATAATACGAGATTCGTAAGTTGGGGAATGTCGNTCTGACGGTAGGCATANACGCCGGTNGCNGCNGAACCGCGCTGNAGNANCGGGTCNAGCTGTCCGTACTCGACTACAGGGTAAGACATCNTGGANTCGCCCNGTTGNTTNNNCAGGCTCACGGCGCGCCGACTNATAAACTCAAANCTGCCTTCCCAGACGTTCCAGCCNAGGTTTGNTCCAGCNGTGACAAGACTGATTTCTTCTACGATGTTCTGACCNATGTCGGCGACGAACATATTNCCGTTCTGGGGATCCCAGGAAAAGCGTTGAGGGTTACGAAGACCNAAAGCATAAATCTCACCGAGTATTTCGCCNCGACTGTCATTGACGAANGGGTTATCNGATGGAATNCCGTACTGGCCNTTTGCACTGTTGGANCCCATCGGNTCAAGGCGAANAATTTTTCCGAAGGCGGACATGGGNTTTTGAGACAGATTAAGNGGGTCGCCACCNCTTCCACCATCAGCGNNGCCCATATACAGCANCCCGAAGTCNGCACTNCCAGGTNCCGCTAGCGGANTAAACCCNAGATGGCCACCGTTATGGTTACGAAAGGGTTGTTCGAAACGGACTAATTCGCGAGGTGGTTGCCCTGCATAAAGACTTTCGTGCGGAGCGTTGGTGCTCCATTCAAGTAAGACCGTATCGTGAGTATTATCGGAACTCCCAGATCGAAAATCTGGCGGCGGTGCCATGTTCTTGGTGTCAGTCAGTGTGTAGAATTTCCCATAACCACGGGTGCCAGGTTCACCGAATTGCGGATGAAAGGCAAAACTCTGGAAGCCTTGTTCGTTCCGCGAGAATTCGACATTNACATTCCATGTGGGGTCATNGAGGTTGAGGTACGGGGTCACNGTNTGGCCGTCATAACTCACGCTGTAGAGGNGGCCACGCATGTCGTTCACGAACAGTCGGCCAGTCCCAGGTTCGTCAACCAATAACATCATGCGGGGTGCACTACCGTCACTGTCCGGGATTGTGGTGAACTCGGTAATGCTGACCTCCAGCGCGACTTGACGGGCACCAATTGATTCGGCAAAAGGATCGTCGGTGGTCTGGGTGTGCCCAGGCGAAGCCATTAAGAGTGCCAACACTATGACGTGTACGCTACGCGGCATCATTTAAGCTCATAGCCTCTCAGTGTGATTCCTGTCCCAAGTGTTTTGTGATTCTTCGTAGTGAATATGGCGCGCCCGCCAGGATTCGAACCTGGGACCCTCGGCTTAGAAGGCCGATGCTCTATCCAACTGAGCTACGGGCGCACATGGTTCCGCGGTACGAGCACTAGCCTATCTCCTATCCACAATCGTGGCAGCGGAATTCGGCAAAAATTTCTGTTTGCCGATCAGGGTTGGCACGCGCATAGTCGATCAGGCATCGGATCGCCTTATTCGTGTCGGGCAATCCGTGCTGTGTAACCATATCTTCCAAGAATTTCACTTTGGCTGATTCCAGCGTAATTGAATGCGATGTCCCGTCCTTCATAAGGCCTCCTCGGTGTGCAATATATCAACCCCAGCAGTGAGGTTGCTGCGATGAGACAGATGCGTCTCGCTGAATACACCTCAATTAGAGTGTAACTCTTCTGTCCTGACAATTTGACGATTCTCATGACAAAAAGTTTTGTGCGAATGTGTCATAATCTTCCAAAATGTTGACAGGTTGCAGTGTTCTTCAATGGGTGCGATGAGTAGTCAGTCTTTTCACATTGGTCGGCGACATTTTTTTGAGCGGGTAGCCCTTGGCGTTGGCCTGACGGCAAATTGGTCGGGGCTGTCCGCACGAACCCCGAGTACACCTATGCAAGCACAAGCGACTTCAAATGATTCTCGGATCATTGTTTTTCAAGGTGATTCAGTGACGGACTCGAGTCGGAACCGCGAACAGCAGGGGTTGAATGATCCTGCTGGTCTTGGGGGAGGCTATGCGGGTATGGCGGTTGGTCAATTACTGGGACAGACGCCAGAAAACCACTGGGAGTGTTACAACCGTGGAGTTAGCGGGCACAAGGTCTTTCAGTTGGCAGATAGGTGGCAGGACGATTGCCTTGCCCTTAGACCTGATGTCCTGAGTATTCTCATCGGTGTGAACGATTTCTGGCACACCTTGTCACATGGTTACGATGGTACGGTGGCGACGTACGAGCAGGATTACCGAGCTTTGTTGGATCGGACGCGCGTGGCCTTGCCAGACATCATTTTGATCATTGGTGAACCTTTTGCCGTGACGGGTGGGACGGCACTTAATGAGGCCTGGTATCCGGCTTACGCCGCTTATCGCGAGGCCGCCAAGCGTATCGCAGAAGACTACGGGGCGACATGGATTGCTTATCAGTCGATCTTCGATGAAGCCTTGAAGCGGGCTCCGGTGGAACACTGGTGTCCAGATGGTGTACATCCTGCGCCCGCCGGGAACTATCTGATGGCTCAAGCCTGGCTCGACGCATTCCACACTGCCGTCATCGCGTAACCGTGGCTCGTTCCCAGTAGCGTGTTGTTAAGAATGGAGATTTCGATGCCAAGACTGATCTTGTGTGCGTTCGGGTTCATCGTGGCGGTCACATCTGTCAGTGTCGCCAGCGAGAAAGAACTCCAAGTTACTGTCGAAAAGAATGTGATCTACGGTCAGGTCGACGGTTCGGCGCTGCTCGCCGATATTGGCTACCCAACGGGTAATGAACTACCGGCGATTATCTATGTCCATGGAGGACGCTGGCGGGGTGGCTCTCGTGACTATCGCGAGAGTCTGGATGTTGCCCAGTGGGCCGAGCTCGGTTACTTCGCGATGACGATCGATTATCGACTTGTTGGAAGTACACCGGCGCCAGCGGCGTACCAGGATCTGCTCACTGCTGTGCGCTGGGTGCATGCGCACGCCGCTGAGTACAACATTGATGCGAATAGTCTTTACTTGATCGGCGATTCGTCAGGTGGCCACTTGGTCGCACTTGCCGCAACGCTCGGAGAAGGACCTTTTGAACGCACGGGTGGTTGGGACGAAGCGCGGTCTGATATACGAGCAGCGATTAGTGTGGCCGGCCCTTATGAACTCAATACGCTCTCTTGGGGTGACCTGTGGACACCTATCGAGGGAGATGCGCTGGAGGCTAGACGGCTTGCTTCACCAATCCACCAGATTACGGTGGAGACCAAACCCATTTTAATCATCCATTCTGATGACGATCGTTCTGTGCCTATCCAACAGGCAATCGATATGGAAGCGGCGCTAAAGGCGAGCGGCGTGACGCGTGGGTTCTTGCACTATGCGGATCGAGGGCACATGCGGATTACGGCTGAAGTGGTCACCGAGACCTTGGCTTTCATTGACCGTCTCAATAGATAGAAAATTCTGGGAGAGCATTTCGATGAGACGCCTTGGAATCGCAACCAAGTCATTCTGTGCAGTTGTGATATCGGTCAGAGTAGTTCATTAGTAATATTTATAGAATCGTAAACATTATAAATTTGACTGCATAAGCGGTTCGCTGTCTAATGAAAACAGGATGTGCACGAACGAATTGCTCATCGTCGTTAAGATTACCGGCATGGTCATGCCGGAGGGTAGTAACGGGATGATGTAGCCGAGCGTGCAACGAACGAAAAACCCAAGGGGCCATCATCCAGAGCTGGGTGAGGGCCTTTTTTCTTATTGGATGGTTCGACGCGAACTTGAAGGAGTGGTGAACGCATCATGAGCAGGCTGCCATTGAAATCCCGAAGTGCGGCACTGACAGAAGGGCCCAGTCGGGCACCAGCCCGAGCGATGCTCAAAGCTGTTGGTTTTGACGATGAGGATTTAAAGCGGCCACTCATAGGTGTCGCAAACACCTGGATCGAAATCGGACCCTGCAATTTTCACCTCCGGCAGCTCGGTGAACAAGTCAAGAAGGGTATTAGGGCCGCTGGTGGAACACCGATGGAATTCAACACGGTCTCGATCTCCGACGGAATTACGATGGGGAGCGAGGGTATGCGTGCCTCTTTGGTGAGTCGTGAGGTTATTGCTGATTCAATCGAATTAGTAGCGCGTGGCAATTTGTTTGATGCGTTGATCGTCTTGGTTGGCTGTGACAAGACAATTCCTGGCGGAGTAATGGCGCTCGCCCGGCTGGATCTTCCAAGCCTAATTCTCTACGGTGGTTCAATTGCGCCCGGTAACTGGGAAGGTCACGATGTGACCATACAGGATGTTTTTGAGGCGGTTGGTGCGCATGCTGCTGGGCGGATTACAGATGGGCAACTTCAGACGCTTGAAAATCAGGCCTGTCCTGGAGCTGGAGCCTGTGGTGGACAATTTACTGCGAACACTATGGCGACCGTCTGCGAGTTTCTTGGTATTTCCCCGATGGGGTCGGCGAGTGTGCCAGCGACGGATGCCGACAANGATGGCGTNGCGGAGCAGGCANGTCGNCTAGTTATGGATGTGTTACANCGTGGAGATCGGGCGCGGTCGATTCTCACCCGAGAGGCNNTTGAAAACGCCATCGCNGCGGTCGCCGCNACNGGCGGTTCCACCAATGCCGTCTTGCATCTTCTCGCCATAGCGCACGAAGCTAACGTCAACCTTGAGCTCGACGACTTCGATCGCATTAATCGACGCGTGCCCCTTCTGGCAGATCTCAAACCTGGCGGACAATTTGTTGCGACTGACCTGTACCGGGCTGGTGGGATTACGCTGGTTGCGAAACGACTTTGCGATGCTGGTTTGTTACACACCGACGCGAAAACCGTTACTGGGCGTTCCCTTGGGAGTGAGGCCGATCAGGCTCAAGAAACGACCGGTCAGACTGTAGTGCGTCCCTTAGATCGCCCGATAAAACCAACAGGTGGCTTGGTTGTGCTTCGGGGTAATTTGGCACCGGATGGTGCAGTGGTTAAGGTGGCCGGTCACACAATGATTGAACACCGAGGTCCAGCTCGCGTGTTTGATGGTGAGGAGCAAGCATTTGCAGCGGTGGAACAAGGAAAAATCAGAGCAGGTGATGTGGTCGTCATTCGCTACGAAGGTCCNAAGGGTGGTCCNGGCATGCGAGAGATGTTAGGGGTCACNGCAGCGATTGTTGGCGCTGGACTTGGTGACTCNGTTGCGCTCCTGACAGATGGNCGCTTTTCNGGAGCTACACATGGANTGATGGCTGGTCATGTTGCACCTGAAGCGGCCCAAGGAGGACCNATTGCAGCAGTGCGCGATGGTGACGTNGTGCGGTTTGATATTGAGAAGCGTGAGTTGCAGATGGAGGTGAGCGATGAAGANATTCAAGCGCGCCTNGCTGAATGGTGTCCACCAGCACCTCGGTTCGAGAANGGCGTGATGGCCAAGTACGCGAAGCTNGTAACATCAGCAGCGATGGGAGCGGTGACGGGATGAGATACAAGTTACGCCTGCGAAATGGTNCCGACNCACTAGNGATTTANAGTGTCGATCGAANTCGGCCGAAACNGNCGACGNTTGGATTGAGGCAATTATGAAACGAACTGGTTCACAAATCATCTGGGAAAGCCTGGTNCACGAGGACGTGAAAACTGTCTTTGGGTATCCTGGCGGGGCCATCTTGCCAGCCTACGATGCGATGCTTGAGTATCCCATTAAGCANGTTCTCGTGCGCCACGAACAGGGGGCGACTCACATGGCTGATGGTTTTGCNAGAGCNAGCGGTGAGGTGGGTGTGGCAGTGGCAACATCGGGNCCAGGCGCCACCAATATGGTAACTGGTATTGCTACGGCCATGATGGANTCTTCGCCGATTGTTTGCATTACTGGTCAAGTGGGCAGCCGCTTGATTGGTTCCGACGCGTTTCAGGAGACCGATATCACTGGTGTNACGTTGCCTATCACGAAGCATAATTATCAGGTTACTGACGTCCGGGACTTAGCNGGGACGATCCACGAAGCGTTCTACGTTGCTAAATCAGGTCGACCAGGTCCGGTGCTCATCGACGTGACGAAGGATGTGCAGCAGGCNAGTTGTGATTTCGAATGGGATGATGGGGAAGTGCAGTTNCCGGGTTACCGCCCTGACTTGNANGCCGCACCTGAAGAGTACCAGCGTGCGCTAGAACTTATTAATGGCGCTAAACGACCGGTTATCCTNGCTGGCCACGGCATTGTTTTATCGGGCGCCATGGATGTTGTGAAGGTGATTGCTGAGCGTGCCCAGATTCCAGTCGCGANGACATTGTTGGGCATNGGTTCGTTTCCCGCACACAATNCNTTGAATCTCGGCATGATGGGGATGCANGGNGAAGTTTGGGTGAATTCGGCGATTCAGGAAGCCGATTTGTTACTAGCGTTTGGGATGCGGTTTGACGATCGTGTTACTGGAAACTTGGCAACTTACGCAAAAAATGCCCANAAGGTTCATATTGACATCGATCCATCTGAATTCAACAAGACGGTAAAGGTTGATGTTCANTTGACTGGTGACTTGCGGACTGTGTTGGAAGANATGCTNCCNAAAATACAATCTNNCGATCGTTCGGATTGGTTGGCGCAGGTCGATGAATTGAAGGGNGANAGTGCAGTTCGTGACATCCAAAATTTACCCGATAGCGGGCATCTCTATGCAGCACACGTGATTAACGATTTATGGAGGATGACTGATGGCAAGGCAGTGGTTGTAACTGACGTCGGTCAGCACCAAATGTGGGAGGCCCAATACTATAAGCACGACGCACCCAGAACATTGATTACTTCCGGTGGGCTCGGCACGATGGGCTTTGCCCTCCCCGCGGCGATCGGTGCAAAATTTGCGTGTCCGGAAGCGGAGGTATGGGCGATTGTCGGTGACGGCGGATTCCAGATGACGCAAGCTGAACTGGCGACCATCAAACAAGAGCAGATCAAAGTCAATGTTGCCGTTATTAATAATGGATATCTGGGTATGGTTCGGCAGTGGCAGGAGTTTTTTTATGAGCGACGCTATGCAGCCACACCGTTACTAAGTCCGGACTTTGTGAAGCTCGCAGAGGCCTATGGGCTACTCGGGATTGGAGTGTCCGAGCGTGCCGAGGTCGTGCCGAGCGTGCAAAAAGCACGCGATCATGACGGTGCGGTCATTATGGATTTTCAGGTTGAGCAAGAAGACTCCGTTTTTCCAATGGTGCCTGCTGGTGCCGATTTGGACAACATGATTCGTCGTCCAAGTCCGAGTCCTATCGCTGAAACAGGATCGGATGTGTAACAGTGCGAGGGAGCACGAACGACTAATTAGCGAAGGATAAGAGCTATGTGTCACACTTTCGTAGTGTACGTCGAGGATACACCTGGTGTATTAAATCGTGTTGCCTCGTTATTCAGGAGGCGAGCCTTTAATATCGAGTCCCTTACGGTGGGACACACCGAGACGTCCGGCGTTTCTCGAATGACAATCGTCGTTGATACTGACGAATCGGGTGCCCGTCGTCTTGAGGCGAATCTGTATAAACTGGTTAACGTACTGCTGGTTGACGACATTACGACTAAGGGGTCGGTGGAACGCGATCTGGCAATGATTAAAGTGGAGACCACGCCGGAGACGCGTGCCCATGTCATGCAACTTGTGGATGTTTTTCGCGCTCGTGTCGTCGACGTAAGCTCAGACTCTGTCATTATTGAGACGACCGGCACTGAAGATAAGATCGATGGACTGGTCGAAGTGCTCAAGCAGTATGGAGTGATCGAAATGGTGCGTACGGGACGAGTGGCGATGTCACGAGGACCGAAGAGTGGCGTGGTGCAAGGCGTGAGAACTGGCGCGAAGCGAGATGGCACGCTGACCGACGAAGAAAACGTTTCATATTCTGTATAGAGAAATTGAGTCGGCTGTTTCTCTATTTTTTCTATTTCCCTTCAGGCGAGGATCGATTCATGAAAACGATTTATTACGATGACGCAGCGGATCTTGGACTCATTTGTGACAAAAAAGTGGCAGTGGTGGGATACGGGTCACAAGGTCATGCACACGCACTTAATTTAAAAGACAGTGGAGTGCGGGTGAAGGTCGGTCTGCACGCCGATAGCAAGTCTCGTGCGACGGCAGAAGCTGCCGGCATTGATGTGGCGTCGGTTGCCGAAGCGGCGGCCTGGGCGGACGTCATTATGATTTTGGCGCCTGACACCAAGCAACCTGCGATTTACGCAGAGTCGATCGAGGCAAACTTAACTGCCGGAAAGATGTTGATGTTTGGGCACGGATTTAATATTCGTTTCAAGACGATTTCACCACCAGAGAATGTTGACGTTACGATGATTGCGCCAAAGGCACCTGGTCATCGCGTCCGTGAAGTCTANGTGGAAGGTGGNGGGACGCCTGCACTGTTGGCNATTGATCAAGATGCGACCGGCNANGCACGAGGTNTGACGCTGTCGTATGCCAAGGCGCTTGGGGTTACACGTGCCGGCGTTATTGAAACGACATTTGCCGAAGAGACAGAGACAGATTTATTCGGTGAGCAGGCCGTGTTGTGTGGCGGTGTGAGCGCGTTGGTCAAGGCGGCTTTCGGGACGCTCGTGGAAGCTGGCTATCAACCCGAGATCGCCTATTTTGAATGTATGCACGAGCTCAAGTTGATTGTTGATTTGATGTATCGGGGCGGTTTGAACTACATGAGGTATTCCGTCAGCGACACAGCTGAGCACGGTGATTACACTGGCGGCCCGCGCATCGTCACAGACGAAACNCGAAAAGCAATGCGGGCGATGTTGGCGGAGATTCANGATGGCACATACGCGAAAAATTGGATTAGAGAGAACGAGGTTGGCCGCCCCTCGTTCAACAAAACCCGCCAGGAAGAGCAGGACCAGCAAATTGAGCGTGTTGGAGCCGAGTTGCGCAAGATGATGCCATTTCTTGATGCTGTNACGATTAAGGCTTAATTGTTACTGGCGGCTCCAATGGGATTTTTTCGATCGACCTTATTCGCTGTTTTCCTGGGCGCTATTTCCCTGGGCGCCCAGACTCTTCAGGACCTGCCGTACGACTTGCTTATTATCAATGGTCGCGTCATGGACGGTTCTGGTAACCCCTGGGTCCGAGTCGATATTGGTGTCCGCGCTGGTCAGATTGTTGCGATCGAGCGTCGGCTTGAAGGTCCGTCTGCTAACGAGATCGATGCTGAGGGTCGTCTTGTGACGCCGGGCTTCATCGATGTTCATTCGCATGCTGGCGTGGGTTTAGCGCGGCCTGGTTTGGGTCAGGGACGCCCACTGTTAGCGCAGGGTGTGACGACTATTGTTGCCAACCCAGACGGTGGTGGTCCCGTCGATCTTGCGGCGCAACGGGCTGAACTCGAAGTCAACCAACTGGGTCTTAACGTGGCTTTACTCATTGGCCACGGGAGTATTCGGCGTGCAGTCCTCGGCATGGACGATCGGATTCCCGACGAAGACGAGATGGAGGAGATGGTCAATTTAGTTCGTCGTGGGATGAAGAATGGCGCGTACGGGTTGTCGAGTGGTTTGTTCTATGCACCAGGAAACTTTGCCACGACAGACGAATTGATTGCGCTGGCTTCAGTAGCCAGTGAATTTGGGGGACTTTACACTAGCCACATCCGCGATGAAGGGAACTACTCGGTTGGATTAATTGCTGCTGTGAATGAGGTCATTCTGATTGCAGAGGAAGCCAAACTCCCAGGAATTGTCAGTCATATGAAAGTGCTGGGGCCCGACAGCTGGGGGTTGTCGGTGGCGGCGACGACGCGCCTTAATATGGCTCGGCGTCGCGGTGTTGAAGTATTTGCAGATCAGTACCCGTACACAGCTTCGTCGACAAGTTTGACTGGGGCTTTCATTCCTCGCTGGGCGCAAGTTGGTGGAGAAGCTGAGTTGCAACGTCGAATGGGTGCGCCGGAAACACGACGTCGGTTAATAGAAGAGGTTCGTACAAATCTTCGTCGGCGTGGTGGTGCGGCCTCCCAGATCATAGCTTTCTCCCGTCACGATCGAAGCCTCGAGGGGCGTTCTCTAGCCGATATAGCAGAAATGCGAAGGCAAGCTCCTGAAGAAACGACGCTAGACCTGGTGGCAGAAGGGGGAGCCTCGATCGTCTCTTTCAATATGTCGGAAGATGATCTCGAACACATCATGCGTCAAAGCTACACCATGACATCAAGCGATGGCGGACTGGTGCCAATGGGTGACGGGAAACCACATCCCCGTTCCTATGGTGCACATGCCAGAAAGTTGGAACGTTACGTACGCAATCGAAAGGTCGTGTCGCTTGAATCGGCCGTGAGATCGATGACAAGTCTTCCAGCAACAGTGTTCGGTTTGACGAATCGCGGTGTAATTCAAACTGGAGCTTGGGCCGACCTAGCCATCTTCNAACCAGGAGANATCCACGAAACGGCGACTTATANCGATCCGCACCAAGTGGCGCAAGGCATGNATGCCGTGGTNGTGAACGGGANNGTTGTCATTGAAAATGGCAANTTCACGNCAGCTNCGCCGGGGCGAGTGCTNAGCAAGAATTAGGGAACAACTTTCACGAGCTTACCGCTGTTAGGAATTGGCCGACTTCTTNNCGGAATGCANCGGTCCATTCGTGTCCGCCTTTAAAGANAGTTGTGGACACTTCGATACNANGCTCNCGGAGNGTAANTAGNTCGGAGGTGTATTTTTCTTGNGTGTACCAGTCATCTTCTTGCCCTCTACCGATAAGTACCTTCGGTAGTCGAAGTGGGCCACCTTCCTTAAGATCATTTGGNAAATCGCCACCAAGCACAATCAAGCCGGAACACGCGTGCCCCGCTTTGGCAGCCGCTCGATATGCCATGGCGGCTCCTTGGGAGAACCCTACATAGACCAANTGATTGTTCACNTTNAACTCTTGTTGGAGTTTACGGACAACACCATCAACGTACTGAATATTATCTNGAATGGCTTGCTCCCGNCCGAGGCGAGTCATCCAGCTTGCAACAACCNNTTGTTGNTTNGAACTGTAGAACCAGTGCAGGCCTTGGACGGNTGCAAGGAGCCAGTGCTCTGCNCCAGGAAGNCGTTGCAACTCAGCCAGGTGGGTTTCGGCTTGCTCTCCATATCCGTGAAANCCGACNAGTAATGGATGAGGACCTTGGCNAGTTGGACACGATATTAGGTAGCGACCTTGTGTCGACGCGGCAATTGNGTGTTCAGTTGGTGGTGTACGCTCAGTNATCATTGGTGCTTACGTTAATGAGAGGCAGCAAGNGCTTCTGTCAGCACGTGGCCATCAGGNTGAGGCAAGGTGACGCCTGCCAANAGCGCAAGCGTCGGTGCAATGTCCGAAGGAGCAGCCGATGTCCAGTAGTGNCCAGACTCGATGCCAGCACCATANAAAATGANTGGAACGCGAACATCGTAGTCATAC
This sequence comes from Woeseiaceae bacterium, assembly GCA_002696705.1. Taxonomy (GTDB): domain Bacteria; phylum Acidobacteriota; class Vicinamibacteria; order Vicinamibacterales; family UBA823; genus UBA8106. Next base: position 13,154 of record NZSH01000010.1, read on the forward strand.
CCGGTNCCATGGTCAGCTTGACGTATCCAGGTGTACCAGTACGGTTTTGGAATGACGATGAGATCGCCACTACGNCCTGGATANTAGCTACGCGCGACCTGNTCCGTTAGGGGATCTGTAAAGGGTCTTTTTAGCAGTTCGTCTGGTTGGAAAACTCGCCGTACTCCAGGAACCGCNTTCAAAGCATCAATGGCANTGCGCATTGCCTTCGGATTTTCAAGCAAGGTTTGGTNCACCTGTGGGTCGAAATAGAAGTCCGTATGGGTCATGCCGGTTGCGTGTTGCCCTGGTCCCAAGACGGGTTCNAGAGCGNGGTTAACCNGGTCCAATACGTCTTGGCGGCTAATACGNCCGGCGTCAAATCCCAACGCGACTGCACGGTCGGATGACGGTCCTAACCCGTGGTCGGCTGTTAGTGTCACCACATAGNNGTTGCGTCCAANCGTTTCATCNAGATGNTTNAAGAGTTTTCCAATTGTGGCATCAAGTCTAAAGTANAGATCTTGCAATTCCAGGCTGCGTGGGCCNAANTCGTGACCGACATAGTCNGANGCCGAGANGCCTAAGGCCAAATAATTTNTNCCNCCTTGNGTCTCCAGNTCCAAGGNNTCGANTGCGGCAATTCCTAGATTGACGACNTACTCGTCGGCCAGTGGACTACGTTTCCANTCATTNTAAAACGCCGTATCTGGANCATTAGACGAGCTTCCAAGCCGATGAGCGAACGACGTNTTATCATCAGTCGTGAANCGGAATTGCTCAGGTCTGAGTGAAGGNGTCCAGACATGNCCNAAAGCNTTTTCAACTGGATGTTGNTTTACCCAATTTGCTATGAATGGCACCGGCTCTGATGTGAAGGCNGTCGAGGTTGTCCACGCATTGCCATCGTCAAACCANGCCACCGCGTCAGCCCGTTGGCCTGATAANGGAATCGCTGCTCTTGACTTAATGGAAAACGNAACAATTTTTGAGTCGGGNTCACGNTGGGTNCGAAGAGCGTCTGCCAGTGTGNGAACNNTAAGGTTTGANGGGCCATGNTGNTCGCGNCCTCCACTNCCATAACGTACGACATTGGTTGCTGAATCCGCAGTACAACGTACACGTCGTCCGACAGTTGTGTCCCACCAACCGTCGAGAATCATCCCGTGGGTGGNCGGCACNGTACCGGTGGAGATTGTGGNNTGTCCCGCACAGGTCAGTGTTCCGAAGTAGGAGTACCGNGCTTGCCGAAACCACGCTCCTTCGTTTACNAGACGTCGAAGGCCGGCAGTCCAGTTGTGTTGATATCGTTCAATAGCATCGGCGCGCATTTGATCGACNACTAGNACGACGATCAATTTTGGCGCTTCAGCGANGAGNNTTCCGGNGTTGCTGTAAATTACCAGCGCAACAACNACCGCACAGCAGAANTTAAGTTGCCCCATCANTGCAGGTTGCCCGCTAATGGCCAGACTAGGAGAATAACAGGTAGTCCGANGGCCACCACGAGTATTTCCAANGGTAANCCCATCCTCCAATAGTCACCGAATTTGTAGCCACCTGGCCCCATGATGATCGTGTTGTTCTTGTGGCCGATGGGNGTCAGGAAAGCACACGAAGCAGCGACTGCAACAGCCATCAAGAATGGATCTGGACTGACTCCGAGCTGTTGGGCAATGNTGAGCCCGATCGGTGCAGCGATCAACGCNGTNGCNACATTGTTTAGTACATCCGACAGNGTCATAGTCACGANCATGAGAATNGCAAGGACGGCGACTACAGGNAATCCTTGTGACCAATCGACAATGCCTTGTGCGATCAAGGCCGTCCCGCCNCTTTCTTCTAGNGCAGTTCCTATTGGGATCAAACAGCCAAGTAAAACGATGACCNNCCATTGTANCTTCTCGTATACCTGGGACGGTGGCACGATACGGAACAGTAGATAGATGACAGCGACGGCTCCGAGCGCAACTGGTAAGTAGAGTAGGCCGAAACTCGCTGTGAGGACTGCTGCGGCGAAAGTTAGGACTGCCAGCCAAGCCTTGTTCCGCTGAACTACTTCGAGTGGCTGGACTTTCCGTTCGGCTAGCGGGAGGCAGCCCAGCCAGTCTACAACCTTGTCCAAGATATCTTCGTTACCGATGAGCAACAACATGTCACCAGCCTTGATACGTAACTTGCGAACCCGATCGTGAAACCGTTTCCCGTTGCGTGAGACACCGAGTAGAGTCACCTCGCGCNGNNAGAGGAGTCNGAGGTCNNAGGCGGAACGNCCANCAATTCGNGCACCTTCCGGCACAGCAACTTCAAGTAGTTNNGGTNTTTCGCTTGNNACNCCNTCGTGCNTTNCACCGCCCGCGTATTCCAAACCTGCCGAGCCGATGAATTGTTCGATTGCNTNAGGGCGACCCTTCATGACGATTACGTCGCCCTTGCGTATAACCTCAAGATNNATNTNNCCAGNNAGACGNTTGCNTTGGCGGACAAGACCGGTAAGNTCNTCCACATCGTGCTCATCTCTTGCGATCTTTCGCAGGTCCTGCAGCGTCTTNTCGATCGCTATTGATGAGTCCTTCACTTTGCCTTCAGCAATGTATTTGNTTAGGTNNATNAAGTCTTCNGCNCTGTTGTGTTTNCTNCGTTCGANCGGAATGAATTTCCANCCGATAATCGTGACATANGTGACGCCNACGNTCGCTACAATGAGTCCGACTGGCGCGAAATCGAACATNCTGTAAGNGCTTCCNAGGGACTGCTCTCGGAAGGTCGCAATNACGACGTTTGGAGGCGTGCCGATCAAGGTGACCATCCCGCCGAGAATGGATGCAAACGAGACCGGCATAAGACTGAGTGCCGGACTCCGTTTAGCCTTCCTCGCAGCTTGCATATCTACTGGCATCAATAATGCGAGTGCTGCGACGTTGTTCATGACCGCACTCAGTGCAGCNGCGACTGTTGACATGATNGCGATATGTAGGCGCAGTTTCCGNGAGGCGCTAATCANATNGCGTGCTAACACCTCAATCGCCCCTGAACTCTTCAGTCCTTCGCTGATGACNAGCACCAGNGCGATGATCACCGTCGCAGGATGTGCAAANCCGTCAAACANNGCATCCTGAGGTATCGCTCCACCCANGGAGGCANCAATTAGGGCGCCAAAGGCAACGACGTCGTATCTGATNCGACCCCACAAGAGTAGGGCGAAGACTGTCAGNANCACTCCGAAAAGAAGTAGTTGATCACCAATCATCGAGATTATTGTCCTTGGAGCAGNATANCCAGNAAGTGAGAAGGCTGTGGCTGNTGCCAACACCTGCAGTGTCGTGTTTCAGCATACATGGATAGTGTATAAAATACTTCCTGTNAGTGTGTCAGTTTCACTNGAGTGANTGGAGNGNTAGTCANNGNNCACTTGNTTCTCAANGGAACATTAGCTGTGCCGAAATTATCNGAAGCGTTACCAGGAAGATCCACGGCAATGCCNGTGCCAGACNCGCACTTTGTNAACGGTAATCCACTTAAGCCACCGTTTCCGAAGGAATTANCGATGGCTTTGTTCGGNTTGGGCTGNTTTTGGGGTGCCGAGCGAACATTCTGGCAGATCGAGGGCGTGTACACNACTGCAGTCGGGTACGCAGGTGGTTACACGCCTAATGCGACNTATCAAGAAGTNTGTACNGGGCAGACGGGTCACAATGAAGTCGTCCGGGTCGTCTTTGATCCCGAGTCTGTGAGTTATGCACACTTACTNANNGTTTTTTGGGAATCGCACNANCCGACNCAAGGNATGCGTCANGGCAATGATGTNGGNACCCAGTACCGATCAGGTATCTACACNTACGAAGANACNCAGTTAACGNNTGCGCGGANCTCNCGNNCAACTTACGAACAAGCGTTAGTGCAGGCTNGNCATCGTNGCGCGATCACGACTGAAATTNTCGATGCACCATCGTTCTATTATGCCGAGGATTACCATCAACAATATCTTGCNAANAACCCNCNNGGTTACTGTGGTCTTGGNGGTGTCGGTGTTGATTGTCCGNGCTGGGNATCTTCGTAGTCGACAANAAATCAGGTNTTAGTGTCGANGNTTANGGATTCGGGGGTGTATTAACGCCCATATCGACCTGTANTTCGAAACGCCTNAAGTTTGAGTACTTTGCTTCNCAGTTGACTTCAAGANTTCGNNTGGCAAAAGGGCTNNNNGTCAGTGGACGAANTCGAACTTTGTACCGCTCGNNCATTGTTTCTGGNACGAGGANGCCTAAGTGTTCGTCGGCTTGGTANTTCACACGCATTTGNATTTCNANTTCANNCNCTTCATCTTTAGCTCGAAAATCAGTCTGTATCACACGTCCTGTTGTCGGTTCNATCCACACCGTGCCATAACTGAACAGATTTCCGCCTNGACCATTCTTAANTAATGCNGGAGCAGTGTGNTCTTCAAACTCAAGTTCCCATACAGAGATTCCATCAANTTTTCGGTCTCGTTTTTTCTTAAACAGGAAGCGATGCTGGTCCGACGCTGCGAGCAATTGCAAAGCCATAGTAGGGACGTTCATGTTTCGACTNATCCCACCNATGTTGTAGCGTGCGCTTTCCATGATGAGACGACGACGCACAGGCCCAGTNATGATTGGTGANTCTCGAAACANGTCTTCGAGGCGTTGTTGTCGNTCTTCTACCGGTGTTCCATTGACTGAGATAACATCTCGGAAGGCGAGCCACGGCTCCTGCTCACCTGGCATGCTAAAGACGAATAGNTCGGAGACCAGCCGACGATTGTTAANACCGTCAGTCACTTGCAGGTAGTGTTCCTCGGCGATAACGACGCCGAGNTCTCGTTGATATTGATCCACGTACTCCGCAGCCAAGCTTAGTACNTTTTCTAACGTGGATTCCTGTGCCCCTGAGGNANTTGTTCCAAATATNCTGATACTNCCAATAAGGACNAGGGCNNTTTTTGAAAGCCAATGCTGGATTCTNAGGNGNTCCATCGTCNTCTTTCCTGATGCAGTCGGTCTTGGATNTGGAGTTGGTGGTANCACTGCNGTTACCACCTCGAAACAAGACCTTGTGNAGNACGGAAATTGGTCGGGGCGCCCGGATTTGAACCGGGGACCTCCTGCTCCCAAAGCAGGCGCGATACCAAGCTACGCCACGCCCCGATTGATTTGGACACGGTCATTACAACCTATCATACCAAGCGTACCAATCGAAGCACGATGGTNNAGCACCTTCCGTCACANNTNNGTCNCGNTCTGANAGTGAATGTTTTTTTANGTCTCATTTTCTTNTTAAGAAACTCANAGAATCTANTTGTACGNNCGNGNNTTAACGAGGGTGTGTCTCGTNCTGCCAAGTTGCAAGGAAGGCTCGTAGTTGACGNAANGCCTGCCCNCGATGACTAANTGCAATCTTTTGCTCCNGTGAAAGCTCGGCNANGGTGCNTGNGNGCGGNGGNNAATAAAANATGGGATCATAACCAAANCCNGCNTTCCCACNAGGTTCNGNTGCNATAAANCCTTCAACTGNACCNTTNGCTTCGAANATNATTTCCTTGTCTATTAANGTAAGTGCGCAGACAAATTNCGCNGGACTTNCNTTGCCTCCACANTTNGAGAGNTGCTTGTAAATCTCAGAAAATTTTTCTTCGTAGGTTTCGCCGTTAAATCNCGNTGATCGNACNCCNGGCNGACCGTCTAGNGCATCGATAGCAANCCCNGAGTCNTCAGCAACTGTGAGCATGCCTGTCTTGGCGGCATAGTGNTCAGCTTTGATACGTGAATTTTCAGTGAACGTNTGACCCGTTTCCTCNATTTCACCGACGGCAGGAAATGAGCGCAAAGTGAAGAATTCTATCGGTAAACCATCGAGAATTATCNTNATCTCGTCGAGCTTACCCTGATTNGTNGTNGCGATCAGTAGTTGCATCAATGAGAAACNATCCAACGATGTCACGTTGNAGTTCNATTANATGTCGAGTGCCGATGTCAGCCAGTTCNAAAAGTCGGTCCAAGGCGTCGCGCCCGAATGGTTCCGCTTCTGCCGTACCTTGNACTTCGATAAAGCGNCCATCACCAGTTTTGACNACATTCATGTCAACNTCGGCACTCGAATCCTCTTCGTACGCCAGGTCTAGCANGGGTGTGCCACCAACGANNCCGACACTCGTGGCCGCTACATANTCTTGNACCGGCATTGAGTCGATGATGCTTGCCTCACGCATCTTCTGCAGAGCCAAGACGAGTGCTACAAATCCACCTGTAATGGATGCCGTTCGAGTGCCNCCATCGGCTTGTATCACGTCGCAGTCAATCCAAANAGTCCGTTCACCGAGAGCCTCGAGCTGAGAAACCGCCCGCAACGAACGACCGATNAGGCGCTGAATTTCTTGNGTTCGCCCACTAACCTTNCCTTTCGACGCNTCGCGCGTGACACGGGTGGTTGTGGCNCGAGGTAACATTCCGTACTCCGCAGTGATCCATCCCTTGCCGGAACCGCGCAGAAATGGTGGNACTCGATCTTCAANGCTGGCAGTGCAAATAACNCGTGTCCGACCTGCTTCAATTAACACCGAGCCNTCAGCATGGAGNAAGTAATGCGGTGTTAATCGNGTTGGACGAAGCTGTTCAGCATTACGGGCGTCTGAACGAATCGATTCNTCCATCAATAAACTCCTATGTAAANCGTGCGCGGTTTCTGTTTCTGAGTGCTGCAAGCTTNCACAATAATCGNTGCCATNATAATGGNTCAACCCACTTAAGGGATTGTGCNAACGGACGACGTAAATCTATATGTCCNGCTAAGGTNTCAACTTCTTGACCTTCTATAAGAATTTGTACGCCAGNNATCGAGGGAAGATTNACCGTCAAAGTGTTTACGATAGNGTAGATNGTAAANAATTCTTCCAGTGAACCACCCGAGTGCTCGGTGTTAATTTCACGNCTAAAGTCGACGAAAGCATCACCTCGGTCTGAAATGTAAACACCTAACAGTGTTGTTCCTTCTGGCANNGCCGACGTTANTGGANGCTCNGGNGGTAAAAGTTGCTGTTCGATAAGCAATCTCGCTTGATTTGTGGTTGCCACGTCTTCGGGAACGGCATGCTCCCGTCCGACTAAACGNGTGCCNTGTTCGGCNACATAAAACAGCGTAGCTGGGATNGTAGGTAGNGATGCANNGGGATCGTCGACCAGTGGAGNNNTCGACGTGGTNTNGACGGGATCTTGTCCCGTCTCGGATAGCGTGATGAATAANAGCCAGGCTGCAATTGCACCCGTNACGATAATCGCGATGAGCGCTGTCATAGACCAGCGGGTCANGGCTCTTCCTCGGCTGGTGGCNGGTTCGAACGTTGTGANGACTCGGNCTGCCAACGATCACGTAANGATTCCCGATAGGTCACAACGCTTTGNAATAATCCTTGAACNACTCGATCTTGAAACGCNAGTGATGCTAGTTGTTCCTCTTGGNGTGCATTTGAGATAAANCCCATTTCCACTANCACAGCAGGCATGTTGGCACCTACTAAAACGCGGAAGGGAGCCTGTTGCAATGTGAGAGCATTCATATTAATTCGCCGCCGAAGTTCGACGTCTACAAAGCCNGCNAAGAGTGCAGAATCCTGCACATGAGTAACCTGCGCTAAATCCCAGAGAACGATTTCGATGTTGCGAGTACGACCACCTAACAGTGGCACNGTGTGACTCTGTCGATTTTCACTAAGAGTTNCNTCACCGTAATCATTAAGCGATANGGAGTACACGACAGCCCCACTNGCNGNCTCACTTACTGAAGAATTTATATGCAGGCTAATGAATAAATCAGCTTTATTGTTATTNGCGATGGCTGCGCGTTCGTCGAGTCGGACCGTCCGATCGCTGTCGCGTGTCATNACAACNCGAAGNCCNAGGCGACTTTCAATTGCTTCTCGNAGTCGTCTNGCTACTTGGAGCGTGATGTCCTTTTCTTGGAGTCCAGCTTGGCCTTGAGTACCGGTATCATTACCACCATGGCCAGCGTCGATCACAATGGTCCGTAATTCTGGTGCTGGTGAGAGATCAAGATCAGGACTTAGGTCGGTTCTTGTATCGGATGATGATGGTTGAGCCTCTGAGCGTCGGTCAGAGGCGCCAGCGACACTGCGTGCAGCTGCCGTCTGGGACAGGATGTTCACCACGAGTTGAGTAGATGCACCGATGCCAATTAATGACGATTGATACGAAGCAAAATCTGCGCCTAGATTAACCGCAATCCAGTTCGGTTGCTCCGTACGGCTAATTCCAACGATTAACGAGTCACTGACTGATTCAGGTAATGCTAAATCAAGCAGATCGGCTTCGAACTTGACTATGAGGCGATCTGCCTCCTGTACAACCGTGTGCAGTGTTGGCGGTGACATTTCGAAGGACACTTGAGCTTGACCGTCCATTTGCGTGTAGCCTACTTCAATGTGTGGCACGTGGATGTCACCGACAATCACAAGCCTGGAATCTGCGCGCACTTGAAGAGGCATATCGAGTAACAGCGAAAGCACCTGATTGATAAATTCAACTGGCACGAACCACACATTCTCGTTTTGAACAGGGGGTGTTGGCAGAGAGATGATACGGCCTTCGATTGACGTCAGACTCTGAGTTGAAGTGAGCACCACCACCTTATCCTGATAGGTGATCGTAACGCCATGGACCAGAGTATCTTCACGAACCGTCAAATTAAAAAGAGTTGCAAGGTCAGCTAGAGGTACCATCTGCCGTTCGTTGATAGTCGTAACTGGAAGTGTCTGGGTTCCATCTCGGGACAGCAGAGTCAGCTCTTGTGTTGGTGTCTGATGCGACGTCGTCACCGAAGTGACGAATAGACTAACCAGTACCGCGACGCACAATCGTTGGCAAGACATAGAAACCCGCAATCTTTGATTGCTAGATAGAGAGACGTCCATCATAACGTACGGCCGAGAAAGCTTTCCTGGTCTTACGAATAAGTTCAGCCATGCGGTGTTTTGTAGTTTAGGGAGGCTTAGAATGAGAAGCTCGCGTCCAGTTGGCTCCGGAGTAACAGGTTGTTCTTGTCGTTCGGTGCGGTTATGAGTTTCTTCGTGAAGATGGTGATGAGGTCAAGACGAAGCCGAGGATGAACCCTGTAACGTAATGCTGCTCGATTCAGGCGAACATTCGTCCCCTCACTGTATGAATACGTAAATGTTGACACCACGGCATCTTGTTCGATGTGCGCGTAAGTGTATTCGAGTTGGTAGGTTTTAATTTTGCCAGCATCTCCGTATGTGGCAGTGAACCAGAAACCATTATTTTCTTCAGTTGCTGCTCGGGTGTTCGTGATCCAGTTAGCAGTGAGCTGTAGGGGATAGTTACGTCGGCCAGTGTTCAGGGTCGCTTTGGCGATGAGGTCTATTAGATTAAAGTCTGATTGGAATCCGATGATTTTTCCAGTGTTGTCCCGTTGAGTGAGGTTCGTATTGCGGCCGATACCCTCTGTGTCGACGAAAATTGCCACTGAATCTATTCCAGAAAATAAGTAATCGGCTGCAACGAACTGAACAGAGTGTCCGGAGTCAAACCTAAAACTAACATCACCATAGGTGGCGAACATGAGCGTATCATCACGCTGTTTCTCTTCGTGAATTGACACTTGTGATGTAACGAACCGATAGGACACTGGTCCTGCCGTACCACGCACTTGCTGGTAGAGGCCCTCCCAGTTGACGTCAATATCCCATGACATTTCGGTACGAGTGACGGGTAAGTCAAATTTGCCTGCACCAATTGTGAGGATGGGGGCAGCCTTTGGGTTGTAAGTCATGAATGCGCGGTCCAGGCTTATCGGTTTGCGCGTCAATAGCTCCGAAAGCGTTTGGTTCGATGAAAGGGGGTCGTCCATGTTACCAGTGCCGAGTCTGACTCCTATTTGAAAGTCATCATTCACTTGACTGTTGAGAGTCAGTCGTGCACGTATTTTTAAACGCCGCTGTGTCACACCATTCTGAAACACATCAGGTGAACTGTTTTCGAATTGGCGTAACTCTTCTAGGCGTTGGCGAAAGTCCATACCAATGGAGAGACGCTCCCACCAAGAACTGGAAGTTTGCGCATGACTTGGGGTGGCAAAGAGCATGCAGGTCAGCATGCTAGCGCCGAGGCTACTCAAAAATTTCATCAAACAGATTTTTCACAAAGTGCGAACTGATAGCGTGTGAAGGTCAACCTTCACAAATAATATCATGCACGGCGATCGCCTCAGAATGCCTTAAGCAATAAAATGACTCTTCAAGGGTTGCAAGACATAGTCGATTTCATCGATGGCATCCGGCGAAAATGTGTAATTGGCATCCCTGCCTATGTGAGTCTTAAACACACCACGTTGTTGCATCAGGTATGCGCGCAATCCAGGCACGTATTGCTCAAGATTCGTAATCATCAGAAGTTGACTAAACAGTTCTCGGACTTCGGACTGCCGATTTTCGAGATGCAGTTGCCATAATCGTGTATAGACCTCAGGGTATTGAGGGCCGCCAGTCATTGTGCCGTCCATGCCGAGCCTCATTTCATACGTCCAAGCCCGCGCTCGAGTTCCTCCAAAGATTCGCTTAATAGTATTTGGACGATGGACTTTGAATTGCTTCATGCGGGCAAGTGTGTCGCCGTATTCTTCCTTCACATATCCGAAGTGCGGAAAACGCTCACTCATTTCGATAATGAACTCGACCGTGGGTTCGACCCGATCAGCCGCGCCGCCGGTAGTCTGAATAAAAATTGGTTTATCGGTCGCGTGACACAACGCAGTGTAGTACTCACGGTAGTCGTCAATGGAATGTGCTTCGCTGGGGGGCATGGCAATCATCGCGTCGCAGCCGACAGCAGTTGCATGGTTTGCGTACTCTAACATTTGGTCCGTGTTGGTTCCTTGTACGCCAAGAATCAACGATACCAATCGGTCACGCGAGGCATCGGCTAGGACTTCCATGCCGTGCAGGCGTTCCTCATGCGTGAGATAGGGTAGGTCGCTTGAGTATTGAGGCCAGACCAGACCATTGATCCCTCGTTGATCTAGAAATTCGACTTCAGCAGCGAGATCTTCATAGTCGATCGCCTTCTCGTTGGTGTACGGAGTGGCCACGATCATGAGCACGCCACGCAGCGGATCGCGTGATGCCGCGATCACGGTATTGTTTGGACTTTGACTGGTTGTCCGCTCGTGATAGAGCGCCGTGGCGCCCACGGTGGTCAACCACTCGCGACGCGTTAGATTTGAGATAATTGTCATCTGAACCTCCTAAACATCTATCTTGTATCCGACCGCTCCGTGAACGGACGAGGGGTTTGAGCAATTGCCCAACAGTATTTTACGATCATCAGACCAAATACTTGGTGTTTCTGCTTGACACTGTCTCGCACAATGTCCACACTGCAATTTTAGTGCGCCATCACCGGTGGTGCGCTGGTAATAATCTAGGGAGTTTGAAGTCAAGAGGAGGCTTGCATGTCACTGTCACGTCGTGCGTTCGTTCGTACCCTTGGTATTGGTGGGGCTGGCGCATTCTCTACTGCGTTGATCGTTGGTCGCGGCCGCGAAGCGTTGGCCTGGGGACCCGATCCGGTTGAAGAAATGCTTCAAGCGTCTCCCGATACGGTAATGATCATTCTTAGCAGTAACGAAAATGCCCGCGGTCCTGGCAAGGCGGCGCTTGATGCTCTTAACGGTCGGGCCGATTTTAAGGTCGGTCGCTATCAGCGTGATATTTCCAGGGAGGATCTTCCGGCAGCGATCGCGAAGAGTTTAGGCCATGGCGCTCAAGCTGAAAATATTCTGACCTCCACCGGTTCATCGCATATTTTGGAGGCAGGGGTTCGGGCGTATGTCTCGGTTGGTCGGCCACTAGTGACCGGAACACCTTCTTACGGGAACCCGGCTCGTTCGACTCGAGCAATGGGTGCTGAAGTGCGCGAGGTTCCGGTCGATAGTAACTTAAGGCTGGATCTGGATGGGATGGCTGATGCAGCCCAAGGCGCTGGATTGGTCTTCCTGTGCAACCCGAATAATCCGACATCCGCGACGCACCCGGCTGAGAAAGTGTCAGCATTTATTGAACACGTCGTCTCGTCTTCTCCAGGTACTGGAATCTTGGTCGATGAAGCTTATATCGACTACGCGACTGACCCCTCGGTCGCGTCGGCCATTGCCGAGTCTCTGACGTATCCTGGTGTGTTCCTTGCTCGTACCTTTTCGAAAGCATACGGAATGGCTGGGCTTCGACTCGGTTATGCGGCCGGACAGACAGGGACCTTAGATAAGCTCAGCCGTGCGTGGGGGTTAGGCGAAGTCAGCCTGCTTACGGCCAGCGCTGCTATCGCGTCCTTGAATGATCCTAGTCACATGGAGTGGGAACGAGAGGAGAATCGCAAGGTGCGTGACTTTACGATCAACGAGTTAGGGAAAATGGGTTTTGAGTCCGCTGAATCTCAAACTAATTTTCTGTTTGTAGACATCGGTCGATCGGCTGCTGAGTTCCGCGAAGCCTGTCGAGCACTTGGTGTCTCGGTTGGTCGTGACTTTCCACCGATGGAGCAAACCCACGCGCGCATTTCGCTCGGCACGATGGAAGAAATGCAGCGAGCGTTAGAAGTGTTCCGTCAAGTACTCACTAACTGAGCGACTCGAATCGTTTGACCGCACGTCTGTGAGTGACAGTTGACGATTAGGGCGTACCTGGGTCTCCAGGTGCGCCCTTGTCTTTTATGTGGTCGATCGCTTGAGGGTTCGCCGACTTAACATTCCGAAGGCGGTGACCAGTGGCTGGAGCGACTTACTGAGCTTGAGTCCATCGCGCGTATTCGACAGAGATTACTTGAAACGCACAAGGGTAATGTCGATGTGACGCATGCGATTCTTTGCTTGACGCCACTGCACAAGGATAGGACTTTGGAATGGTCCTTGAGCGAGGTGCCCACGCTGTGCTGAGTTTCCATTCGTGACTAAGACATTGACCGAGCGTTTCATCCGAAGAAAGCGGCTGGCGGGCGCTCCAAAAAATCGTGAAGCAACCTGCTCTATCATCGAGTCATTTAATCCCAATGCATCTACTAGCTCGTTAAAGATTCTCACCAAGTCATACTTTGCATATCCCATGGTTTTATTGGGAATGGCGCGAGGATCTGCTAGCAGGTGACGACTTTTCTCGGCCATAAAGCGGAACGGATCCCGAATCACCTCGGCAAGATCATGCTGCATCAGCAAGGTTTCGTACTCGTTCACCGTGAGACCAGCTTGGCGTTCACCGGGTGAGAGTGTGAGATGGATACGGCCTTTTGTGACTCCGTACCGATCAATCATTTCCTGACACTGTTGAAAAAGTCCCAAGCGAGGATCCTTGAGGTTGACGGATTCTACAGGATGCGCTGACATCGGCACTGCCAGGCGATCACGTGCCACAATTTCCTCGGTGCTGAAACCAAGCACTGTGGTACAGCGCTTTCGTGGGCGACCTTCGTTGACGCCGTCGAGATCAATAAAATAGACTGGCTCACCTTTACGGCGTCGGTACGTGACACAACTTCGCAATCCGGCACTGATGAATGCTAAATGAGAATCGGCGTTACAAGGTTCGACACGGCGTTGCTCTTCGGTCAACTCTTCCCGCAGGTGCAATTCGTCGTGCTGGTATCCAGCGCCTTCTGGAAAGATTTTCTTGAAGAAAGAGAGGTACGGTGCGACACCGTCCTCTTTACGATTTAAACGCCCGGCGATGCCTTGGTCTAGATAGCCGGCGGTGGTGTGGTATGAACAGTAAAGGGCCCGAGGGAATTCCCCCAACACGTCGCCATGCGTGTCTGCGATTTGTTTGTCCACATCCACGAGGTCTAGCCGTGTACGTGGACTGATTTCAAGGTTGATCTCTAAGGGCATAGCTACCATATCATGTGGTTATTTGTTGTTCAGTCTACCTTAGCTTGTCGCGCAACACCAACGGAGTCATTTGCACGGCTTTTGGGTTGATGTCGATTCCCCACATGTCATTCCTCAGCGTATCTGGCGCCAATCGAGGTATTATGGAAGGACTTGGTCGAACCCCTCAGTGAGGTTCAGCCCCGTATTTTGGCGCCAGAAACTTTCGCGTAAGACTGTATCACCTGGTGCAATAAAAGGGAGAATTCTGTGAGTATGAGATGGGTGAAGCAAAGGTGGCAGGAAATGCCAATCATCATGTTGGTCAGCTGCATATTGTGTGTGACGACATCCGCCGTGGCGCAACAGGAAAACAATGGAGAGTGGCGTTACTGGGGAAGTGACGCAGCAAGTTCACGGTACTTGCCTCTAACACAGATTGACGCGAACAATTTCGAAGATCTTGAAGTGGCTTGGGTCTGGAAGGGTGATAACTTCGGCCCGTCTGCGGATAACATCCTCCGCGCCACACCGATCTATGTCAATGGCAGGCTCTACAGTGTAGCGGGTCAGCGTCGTACGGTTGTGTCGATCGATCCGTCTACGGGTGAAACCCTTTGGACTTTCCGCGAACCACCGACTAAGCGGTGGGAGGATTCGATGCGGAAAAATTATGGCAAGGGTGTTGCGTACGCCGAAGTGGAAGGCAAAGGTCGTATCTATGTGGTCACCCCAGCGTTCTTCCTGCACGCATTAGATCCTGATACGGGCTATCCCATTGAAACCTTTGGTTCCAATGGTACCGTCGATCTGCTGGCGGACTTTGGCTATGACTATGATCCAGACGCAGGGATTCCGCGAGAAGTTGGCTACATTACGAATTCTTCACCTCCGATTGTCGTCAATGACGTCATCGTCGTAGGGAATGCCCATCAGCAGGGATACAACCAGACGCGCCGTGAAAATGTGCCTGGCCACATTTTGGCGTATGACGCCAAGGACGGTGACCACAAATGGAAATTTAATGTGATTCCACAGCCTGGTGAATTTGGTCATGACACTTGGGAAAGTGACGCCTGGTCGTACACGGGGAACGTGTCCGCCTGGGCACCCCTGTCGGCCGACCCCGAGCTCGGACTCGTCTATTTTGTGACGGACCCTCCCTCAAACGATTTTTGGGGCGGCTTTCACCCAGGCGACAACTTGTTTGCGACGAGCATTGTGGCCGTACACGCAGAGACTGGTGAACGAGCTTGGCATTTCCAGACAGTCCATCACGACATCTGGAACTATGACAATCCGACAGCGCCGAATCTTGTAGATGTGATGATTGACGGCAAGAAGGTACCGCTTCTGGTGCAAACCACAAAGCAGTCATTTGCCTACGTGCTGAATCGTGAAACAGGAGAACCGGTGTGGCCGATTGAAGAGCGAGAAGTTCCTGAATCCATGATTCCAGGTGAGCAGACCTCGCCGACACAGCCTTTTCCCACACGGCCAGCGGCGTACGAGATGCAAGGTGTCACCGTCGATGATCTGATCGACTTTACGCCAGAACTCCGTACGGCGGCCATCGAACTCGTGGCCGACTTTCAGATGGGCCCCTTGTTTAATCCCCCGTTGCATCGCGATAACGATATTAACAAGCGCGCTGCACTAATTTGCCCTGGAGGTAATGGTGGCACCAATATCCCAGGTGGGGCTAACGTCGATCCGGAGACCGGCATTTTGTACGTTGCGTCGACTAAAACCTGCGGGGCTCCTTTCATCGTGCCAGGGGCCGAGATGGATGCACGCCGTCCCAATCCCGTAGGACGCACTGTCATGGAGTGGGTGAGTGGACCTGGGCGAGGGCCTCGTGGACCCGAGGGTTTACCTATTTTGAAGCCACCATACGGCCGGATCACGGCGATTGACTTGAACACAGGTGAACAGCTCTGGTGGATTCCAAATGGGGATACTCCGGACCAGGTCAAGAATCATCCGGCGCTGCAAGGGATGGAGATTCCCAATACCGGTCAACGGGCGCACGCCACGGTACTACTGACCAAGACATTGTTAATGTACGGCGAAGGTCGAGGCGCGCAGGCACGTTTTCACGCCGTCGACAAGGAGACGGGTGCCCGGGTTGGTACAGTGGAACTGCCAGCGCCATCGAACACGGCGCCGATGACGTACATGCACGACGGAAAACAGTACATTATTCAGGCTGTTGGTGGTCGTGGCTATACGGGTTCACTCGTCGCGTTAGCACTACCGTAAATGGTGTCGGCGGCCCATCGTAAGCACACCTTACGTCGCTCTTTCAGGGCTGTCGACGTCACTCTGTGCAGTGCCGCATTTGCCGTGAGTTGTAGAGGTGGCGGTGGTGGTGGTTCGCCAACGGCACCGAGTGCAACGACGACCACTCCCGCGGTACTTTTGTAAGTAACCAATGCTTGCCCTATTTCTTGTCGCAGCCTTCATAATCGCCATGATCGGCCTTGGGGTTTGGGGCATGGGCCGGACTCGAACTCCGACAGACTTTTTTCTTGGTGGACGACAAATCGGTCCTTGGGCTTCCGCGTTTGCCTACGGTACGAGTTACTTTTCAGCTGTGGTTTTTATTGGCTTCGCAGGGCAATTTGGCTGGAACTACGGGCTGGATGCGCTCTGGATAGCAGCGGGCAATACGGTCTTCGGGGTTTTGGCCGCATGGGTAATTCTTGCGAAACCCACTCGACGCATGACGCGCAATTTGGACGCTTTAACGATGCCAGAGTTTTTCGCGAAGCGCTATCAAGCACCGGTCCTGCGAGTGGTGGCGGCCGGTATCATCTTTCTCTTCCTGCTCCCATACTCCGCATCGGTGTTTAAGGGTTTGAGCCACTTGGTTGAGATTAACTTTCAGGATCTACTGTCCTATGAAACCGCCCTATTCATTATGTGTGTGAGCACTGGCCTGTACCTGACACTCGGTGGTTACTTTGCTGTGGCTATCGCTGATCTGATTCAAGGTTTAATCATGTTGGCCGGTGCCGTCGTCATGGTCGTCGTACTTGTGGGTCAAGGGGGTGGTCTTACTGCGGTCGTTCAGGACATGAGGGTTAACGTTTTCGCGGATGGGTCACTGTCGCCAGAACCTTCGTGGTGGATCTTGTGGTCGGTGGTCTTCATGAGTAGCTTCGGCCCGTGGGGCTTGCCGCAGATGGTCCATAAGTTCTATGCCATCAAAAGCGAGCGACACATTACGACGGCCACGATCGTTACCACTGTATTTGCCACGGTCACGGTGTTTGCCGCTTATTTCACCGGTGCTTTAACCCGCGTGTTCTTTGCCGACGGTCTGCCGGCTAGTGCGTTGATCGGAGAACAATCAGGCACGGTGGGTGTGCAATACGACGTCCTTGTTCCAGAACTACTCACTGCACAGTTGCCAGAGGTTCTCATGGCGGTCGTTCTGCTGCTGGTCCTCTCGGCTTCGATGAGCACGCTCTCGAGTCTCGTTCTCGTTTCTTCGTCGGCGATTTCGATTGACCTCCGTGCCGGACGAGCGGGTCCCGAGGCGACTCCCGCCCAGTCGCTTCGAATCATGCGATGGATGGCAGCTGTCTTCATTGCGATCTCTTTTGTGATTGCGAACAATGATTTTGCTTTCATCGTGACGTTAATGTCGCTCAGTTGGGGAGCTGTCGCGGGCGCATTCCTGGCTCCTTACGTGTATGGCTTGTTTTGGCGTTCGGCGACCGGCTCTGCCGCATTTTCCGGGATGCTCACCGGGCTCGGGATTGCGGTGGTGGGGGGGGGCTACCTTCTTGTGAGTGGACGACCGGAATTGACGCCGATTGCTGCCTCGGTCGCCATGGTAGTTCCATTCTTCGTGATTCCGGTCGTGAGTATGTGGTCGACGCCACCTTCCAGCGATCTACTCCGTGACGCTTTTGCTGAGGACTCGTTTATTGAGTGATGCCGGAGTTGTTCAGCTGTGGTGCAGTAGCTTAAACAACATTCCCTTCTCGGACCCCGTTGCCTCGAGCGAATCGGTCAAACGCGAACGGTGCTAAGTCAATCTCACCAGGAGACCGGTCGGTGATGATGTCTGCCAGGATCCGCCCGGCAGCTGGTGAATGCTGAAAGCCGTGTCCACTGAATCCACTGATGATGAAGAACCCGGGGCGTTCCGGAACTGGCCCAATGATCGGCATTGCATCTGGTGTCATCTCGTAGAGGCCTGCCCAAGCCGTGCTGATGCCGGCGTCGGCCAACACAGGTAGGCGTCGTGCGGCGACTGGCGCAATCCGCTCCAGAAGATCCCAGTTCACGCTTTGCTCGAAACTTGAAGGTTCGTCAGGGTCTCCCATGCCAAATAAGATGCCCGTGCTTTCACGGTGAAAGTAGAACGTGGTATCAAAATCGATGGTCAGAATGCGCGTGGAAGGTGACGTGCGTGCTTCAAGGGCTAGGCCTTTGGGGTCGAGCGGGACGTCAGCAATAAAGATATGACGTCGGAATGGTTGCACAGGAATGTTGGTCGCCACCATCTGGCCAATCTGATGAGACCAGGGACCTGCCGCATTGACCACAATCCGCGTCTCGATTGGTCCAGCGCTCGTTTGAATCTCTGTAATCCTGTCAGCGTCGAGTCCAATACCTGTCACTTCGACTTCACGCTCAATCGTGACGCCAAGCTGCTGGGCTGCCTTCGCAAATCCCATCGTGACGCTATTGGGATCGGCAATGCCATCGCGCCCACAGAAAGTGGCGGCGCGAAGATTCTCACGTGTTATCCCTGGTGCCCGTCGACAGGCTTCATCGACATCCAGCCACTCAACGGGTACGCCGAGGCGCTGTTGTAGTTCAAAGTTTTTTCGGAAGGTGTCGAGCGTGCTCGCTTCGGAAAGCAGGAACATATAGCCGTCTTGACGGAAATCAATGGACTGGCCGAGTTCATCTTCAAACCGTTCCAGAATATCGATCGACTCAAGAGACAGGCGAATATTGGATTCACTTGAAAATTGAAGACGGGCTCCCCCAGCGCACTTTCCGGTTGATCCTGCCCCCAGCAGTTGTTCACGTTCCAGGAGGACAATGTTCTGCATGCCGAGACGAGCGAGGTGATAAGCGACACTCACACCCATGCATCCGCCTCCGATGATTACCACATCCGCTGAAGATCGCATTTGCTGTTGTCCCGATTCTTGATGGCGCCCCGTTAGCGTACCGCGAACATCGCGGGTTGACGGATAATTTTATATCCGACAATGAGGAGAGGCGAGAAATGGTGGAGGCGGTGGGAGTCGAACCCACGTCCGAAAGTACAGATACGAGAGAATCTACATGTGTGTCGGCCCTTGAAAGTTCGCCGGTAACGTTAAAGCGCCGCCCAAACCGTTACTGACTAGCCCCGATAAAATCTCGGCGTGACGCGTCGGTGCCGCCCGTCACGACCAGCCTGCTAAAATGACATTCAGTCCCGCCTCACAGGCAAGGACGGGGTGAACGTCGCTGCTCTTAAGCAGCGAGTGCTAATTGCGAATCTGCAATTATGGTTTTTTCCATCGGATTTACGAGTCGATAGTGCTCGACATGCATCCCGCGCTCTCATACCTCCGTCGAAGCCGTGTCGCCCCCGATTGGACCCTCAAAGTGTACGTGGCCAGATGACCACACCTGTGTCCTATTGTAGTCTTGAGATAATTGCGGGTCAATTGGTTGAGTGCGTGAGACTTGCAGCGTTTCAAGATGAGCGCGCGCGTTAAACACATCACGTATAATGGCCGCTTGCCTGTTTCTGTTCAATTCGGTGTGTCGTGGGGGATAGGTGGTTCGTCAGATGCAAGATGACTCGCGCAATATTCGGTGTTCTTACAAAGCGAGCCAGTTTTCCGAGTCCGTGATTCGGGAAATGACTCGCCTGTCGCAAGAACACAACGGTATCAATTTATCGCAGGGGTTTCCTGATTTTCCTGCGCCAGAGATGGTTAAGGAAGCGGCCTGCGAGGCGATCCGTGCTGACATCAACCAGTATGCCGTCACGTGGGGAGCCAAACCACTGCGGGACGCGATTGCTAGGGAATTCAGCAAGCGCTATGGCGTACCGGTGGACGCGGACCAACAGGTGACTGTCTGTTGTGGTTCGACGGAAGCGATGATCACGACGTTGCTCGCCTGTGTCGATCCTGGTGACGAGGTGATTGCATTTGAACCGTTCTACGAAAATTATGGGCCAGATGCGATCTTGTCAGATGCGGTGCCCCGATATGTGACTCTACATGAGCCTGACTGGACATTCGATCCTGACGAACTTGCGGCGGCATTTAACGAAAAAACGCGCGCCATTATTATTAATACTCCGAACAATCCGACCGGAAAGGTTCTGTCACGAGATGAGCTGGCGGTCATTGCCAGGCTGTGCCAGCAATGGAACGTGCTAGCAATCACTGACGAAATTTATGAGCACATTGTCTACGATGGGCACCGTCATGTACCGATGGCCACTCTCGATGGGATGGCTGAGCGGACAGTTACGATCAACAGCCTATCGAAAACCTTCAGTGTCACAGGGTGGAGGGTTGGTTGGGCAATCGCCCCAACAGCGCTGACCGGTGCTATTCGCAAGGTCCACGACTTTCTGACGGTTGGCGCGGCAGCGCCACTCCAGGCCGCTGGTGCGGCTGCTCTCAGTCTTCCTGACGCGTACTATCAGGAATTGGCCACTGGCTACCAGCATCGTCGCGACCTGCTCCTTGATATTCTGGAGCGCCACCACTTCCATTGTTATAAACCATCTGGTGCTTATTACATCATGACGGATCTTCAAGCGTTTGACTGTAGCGACGATGTTGAGTTTGCGCGCTACCTTGTTCGTGAGGTCGGTGTCGCTGCGGTTCCTGGCAGTAGCTTCTATCGTCACGCTGAGCTTGGTCGCACAAAGCTACGTTTTTGCTTTTGCAAAAAAGAAGAGACCATGCAAGAGGCGGATCATCGTCTTGCGAAGTTTTCGATGGATAGGGCCGTGAGTGACTGACACCAGTTCAACATATGACTGAGTGAGCCGTCATCTCGGCGGATATATGATTGTGTTAGAGTAGTGTTCACGCCCTCCAGTGACATTAAGGTCACCACCTCAACGGCCGTTGTTTGGTTGCCACGTCACGAAATTCGGGTGTACTGCGGTCATTTCCCGCAGTGAGTAAGTTCGACCATCCTACGAGTGAGTCAGTAGGTTCTTCGAGAAGGTACATGCAGTCACCGCTTCAGCGTCTTATCCCTTACGTGCTTCGATACCGTCTTCGTTTGACGCTTGGTCTTGCCTGCGTCTTCGGCACTGCAAGTGTTTCATTACTGTCCCCGTGGGTGCTCAAATACGCGATAGACGATTTATCAACCATGGTGACACGCGTCAAACTTGCGCAGTATGCGGGTGCGCTCTTGGGAATTGCGGTGGTAGGAGGGTGCTTTCGGTTCTTGAGTCGACGGGTGATTGTGGGTGTTAGTCGTGAAATCGAGTACGACCTGCGCAATGACTTTTACGCGCATCTACAGCGATTGTCAGTGTCGTATTTTCAGTCTGTGCGAACTGGCGACATCATGTCACGCGCGACGAATGACCTTAGCGCTGTTCGAATGATGGTGGGACCAGCCATCATGTACTCAGCGAGCACGCTTATCGTGTTTGTTGTAGCAATTGTCATGATGCTGTCGATTGACATGCGCTTGACGTTAATCGCGCTCATCCCTCTACCTTTAGTGACATTGTCGGTTAAGTTCTTTGGTGCTGCCATACACCGTCGATTCGAGCACATTCAGGCTCAATTGTCTGAGATTAGTGCAGTCGTTCAGGAGTCACTTTCTGGTGTTCGAGTTATACGGGCTTATGGACAGGAACCAGCTGAATTGAGTCGATTTGCTGAGGCCAATCACGAATACCTGAATCGCAATCGTGGTTTGATCGTGTTGCAGGGTCTGTTTTCGCCAAGCCTGTCATTATTCCTTGGACTAAGCGCGCTTCTTGTTCTTTGGCTGGGTAGTCGATCGGTAGTTCTCGAGCGTATCTCTGTGGGTGAATTTGTTGCGTTTAATGCTTATTTGGTGATGCTGTCATGGCCGGTGATTGCATTTGGATGGATCACAAACATGCTGCAACGCGGCATGGCGTCATGGAAGCGCATGTTACCAATTCTTGATACTGTTCCGGAGATCACTGACACGGCACAGACAACCCATCCAGAACAAGTAGAGCGCATTCAAGGGCGCCTCGAACTTCGCCATCTAACGTTTGCCTACGGTGACGGTGACGGCTCACCGGTGTTACGCGATGTTTCGCTACGTATTGATCCTGGCCAGACAGTGGCGCTTGTGGGTGCGACGGGATCAGGAAAGTCCACTCTGTTAAATCTCATCCCACGATTACATGACCCACCACCAGGCACTGTGTTCGTTGATGACGTCGATGTTCGTGAGTTACCGCTTTCCAGTTTGCGTGGAGCCATAGGCTTTGTGCCCCAAGAGCCTTTTTTGTTTTCGGATACGATCGCTGAGAACATCGCGTTTGGATCGTTCGATAAAACTGCTGATAAGGCCCTTGATCAAATTGCAGTCGAACGCATGGCTGCGGTTGCAAACTTAGATACCGACATTAAAGAATTTTCAAATGAGTACCAAACGATTGTGGGGGAGCGTGGGATCACCTTATCGGGCGGACAGAAACAGCGTACAGCGATTGCGCGAGCACTCATGGTTAATCCACGCATCATCATTCTCGATGATGCCCTGTCAGCTGTGGATACGTATACGGAAGAGCGAATACTGTCGCAATTAAATACGGAATTACAGGACCGAACAGCACTCATCGTTTCTCATCGAATTTCCACCGTACGTCAGGCTGACCTCATAGTCGTCCTTCAAGATGGTTCTGTTGTTGAACGCGGTTCTCATGATCAATTGCTTGCCTACGGAGGCGTTTACGCCGATTTGCATCGCAAACAGTTACTCGAGGATGAGTTGGCAACTTCGTGATGACCATACACGATGAAGAAGTACTCGGTAAGGCCTACGACGCACGTTTGATGCGGCGACTGCTGACCTATCTGAAGCCGTATCGGGGGAGCGTCGTCATAGCGCTGTTCGCGATCATTGGACATTCGGTTTTACAGCTCGCACAGCCTTATCTCATGAAACTGGCGATTGATGAGTACATTGCCGCAGGAGACATGGCTGGACTGAATCGAGTCGCTCTGATCTTTCTGTTCGTTCTCATCGGTGCATTCATTCTGGAGTACGTGCGNACCTACACGCTGCAACTGACTGGACAGCGGATNATGNTTGATTTNCGNATGGAAATCTACAGTCATCTGCAGCGGCTTGATATGCGATTCTANGATCGTAATCCCGTTGGTCGACTCATGACTCGTGTAACGACCGATGTCGATGTGCTCAACGACATGTTCGCTTCAGGAATCGTAACGGTGTTTGGTGACATCTTCATGTTGGTCGGCATCATGACCGTTCTTGTATCAATGGACTGGCGGCTGGCGCTTATTGCGTTTTCGGTTTTACCATTGATTATTTTTATGACGCAATGGTTTCGCCGAAACGTACGTGAAACCTACCGCACGGTTCGATTGTGGATAGCGAGGATTAACGCATTTTTACAGGAACACATTAGTGGTATGGCTACCGTACAGTTGTTCCGTCGCGAAGCACTTAGTTATGCGCGATTTGAAGATATCAACCGCACCCATCGAGATTCAAATATTGCGGGAATTGTGTACTACGCGGTTTTCTATCCCACGATCGAAATCATTGGCGCGCTCGCGGCCTCACTAATTATTTGGTACGGTGGTGCGTGGGTCCTCCAGGACTCTCTCACACTGGGTGTGTTGGTGGCCTTCCTTCTGTATGCGCAGCGATTTTTCAGGCCAATCAGTGATATGTCAGAAAAGTTCAATGTGTTACAGGCAGCGATGGCATCTTCCGAACGTATTTTTACCCTACTCGATACTCCAGTGCTCCTGAAAAATCCAAGGAATCCAGTGAGTCGAAGTGGGCAGGCACCTGGACGCATTGAATTTGATCGCGTTTGGTTTGCCTATAATGAAAAAGATTTTGTACTTCGCGATGTGTCTTTTGAGGTAGCGCCAGGAGAACGTATCGGGATTGTTGGTGCAACTGGTGCTGGGAAAACGACGATTATCAACTTGTTGATGCGATTTTATGACGTGACTCGTGGCCGCATTTGTCTTGATGGAGTGGATATTCGAGAACTGGACCTACGTGGGCTTCGGCGTCTCTTCAGTCTGGTATTGCAGGACGTTCATTTGTTTTCAGGGTCGATAGCTTCGAATATCCGACTTGGGGAACCGGGCATTTCTGACGCGGCAGTCGAACAGGCCGCCGCTAGTGTACACGCCGACAGATTCATTACTCCATTACCAGGTGGCTTTTCTAGTGTGGTTGCGGAACGAGGCGCCAACTTTTCTGTTGGCCAGAAGCAAATCCTGTCTTTCGCTAGGGCACTGGCTTTTGATCCTCGTATTCTCGTGCTTGACGAAGCAACGTCAAGTGTCGATACGGAAACAGAATTGCTTATTCAGGATGGTTTGCAAGTTTTGATGGCTGGTAGGACGACGATTGCGATAGCGCATCGTTTGTCGACAATTCAAAATATGGATAAGATCCTCGTTCTACACAAAGGCCAGATTCGTGAAAGAGGCACCCATCAGAACTTGCTTACCCAACGAGGTATCTACCATCGTCTGTATCAGTTACAGTACAAAGATCAGGAGTTGACTGCTGGCCAGGAGTAAGGATGTGTTCCTTCCGGCTATTTCTTTTCAGACGGCGACTGTGGTTGTAAGGGAACCGGCGACGAACGAAACGCCTCTTCAAATTGAATAAATAGTTCATTGACTCGCCCTGGCGTGCTATCTGCAGGGTTCCAGCCGAGTCGAAGAATACGGAGTTCCAGGTGTCGCCGTCCAAAATCAAGCGCTTCGTAACAGCTCCACATGTAAATATCGATCAGCCGTCCCTGAACTGCTGGGCCGGTATCAAGAACTGTGTAGATACCATCGTATGGTCCTGCTGAACTAACCTCGATGACGGATCCAACAGGTAACAATTTGGGATCGGCAGCTGCAATACCCGCTCTCACCTTCACACCAGATTTGGTAGTGGTGCCTTTGCAATAGGCTGTCGCAGTGAAACGTAAGGTCGCCCGAGATTCAGATTGACTGGTGGGCACAGAACTGGAAATTTGCTGCGAGTCGACAAGATGTGAATCAACACGAGCTGTAAAGTACACTGCCACACTGCAGGCTGTCAGCGTTAAGGTGATGATGATACGCCCACGTGCATCGGACATTAGTTTCATGCAAATCTCCGTTGACCTGTTAGCAATCTCTTCGTCTAGCCTATCAAAAATGTCTAAACCCAGTTGGAAGAGGTGCGTCGCCGTCAGGCTGGCGTAGGATCAGGTCGGGTTCATTTGTTACGGTGCCAATGTGTGTCAGCGTAACTTTTTCAGCAAAGCGACGTGCTAGCGTCACTCGTGAACGTGGCGTAGGGGAAATTGCTAAGAGTAATTCGTAGTCTTCTCCCCCTTGGATGGCAGCGTTTACAGGATCCAGCCCCTGCTGTTCGAACCACGTTCTTGCTCCTGGATGAATCGGTATAGATGTTGCATCTATGATTGCACCGAAGGGGCCGTGTCCTGTCAGGCTGTGGATTGCGTCACCAAGACCATCACTTAAATCGATTGCCGCATTGGGAACGCGATTTCTACCCATTAACATGCCGACCTTGACTCGAGGGTCAGGGCGTTTGAAGCGGGCAACACACGGCGTGATGCTCTCATTCTGATTTGGTGCATTATCTTGGTTAGATTTAGTAAGCCATTGAAAACCTGCACTGGCTGAACCTACAGTGCCTGTCACATACAGTCCGTCTCCCGGCTTGG
>NZSH01000059.1 GCA_002696705.1 Woeseiaceae bacterium
AGCTTCTGAAAATGAGCAGAAAATGATACCCATTTCGGCAAGTTTCTCACGAAAAGTTGTAGCGACCGAAACGCTATCGAACACTGCGTCGACCGCGACACCAGAAAGCATTTTCTGTTCTTCGATTGGGATGCCGAGCTTTTCAAAGGTGCTTCGAATCTCTGGGTCTACCTCGTCCATGCTTTTTAGTGTCGGCTTCTTCTTTGGCGCCGAATAGTAACTAATGGCTTGGTAATCGATTTTGTTATAGGTAACATTTGGCCACTCCGGTTCCACCATGGTCGTCCACAGCCGATAGGCCTTGAGCCGCCAGTCGAGTAGCCATTCCGGCTCACCTTTTTTGTCCGAGATNAGNCTAACGACNTCCTCGTTGAGTCCTTTGGGAATAGTGTCGGAGTCGACATCAGTNACGAAACCGTANTTGTAGTCTTGNTNCGTAATTTTTTCGACGGTTNGCGCTGCNGTAGTCATGNNCTGCCTCGGTCTCCTNCCNTTAGAGACTTAANCCAGAGATTTNGAGNTTTTTGCTCANNATNTTCGAAATATTAAGAATTCTTAACCNCGACCTTNTCGGTCGCATATAACTTTATANCATGCTCTCTAAATGGTTNCAAATAACTGTTTCCATTGANGATGTNAGTTNAGNACCAGTGNAAAAAGCGTNAGCTTGACGCCGNNTNNTTAGAAGGCTGAAACGCGCTNATTGCNATGCCAACNAAAAACACCGCGATAGCACCTACGACATTAAGCCATAAGAANGAAATTTCNGAGGTTAGCGCGACGNCTGTTACGGAANTCATACCGCCAATTAATCCCCAAAAAGCNCCTCTTGCGGTCGCCCAGCGGACAAGAATTGCCAACATAAAGACACCTAATAAAGAACCATAAAAGAANGANCCAAATCGGTTAACGACTTCGATAAGCGTNCCTAAATTTACTGCGTACATGGCGATAATGGATGCGGTCAAACCCCAGAAGCCAGTCGTCATCTTCGAGANCCTCATATAGTGNTCATCAGAGGCTTCCCGTCGNAAGTGCCGGCGATAGAAGTCGATCACGGTTGCAGTTGAGAGTGAATTTAGTTCAGCAGCAATACTTGACATNGCGGCNGCCAGAATNGCGGCAATAATTAATCCNACCACACCAATGGGAAGCTGTGTTGTTACAAAGGTGGGAAATACGTAATTCACATCCGAATAAGAACGGTCGCCGGTCNCTTCAATGACGAGNGCTTTNGCNTCGTCNCGGATGTGACNAAGNTCTAAGTCGCGCTTTTGAAATAACGCATCGGCAGCCTCTATACCANTCGNGTCTGGCATTCGTCGTGCGGCTGCAGCNGCACGTGCAGCNTCACGTCGATCNTTGAANGCNTGTAAAAAATTACTATTCAGTTCTTCGTACTCCGCCATGNGAGGACTTGANCGCATTTGCTGNTCGTGGACGGTGTTGAACAACATNGGTGGAGCGTTGAACAGGTAAAAAGTGAATACNANGACGCCGGTAAGCAGAATCAGNGNCTGAAGTGGAATTTTAGCGAACGCNCTNANCATTAATGATTGTCTGCCTGCTGTGACTGANCGGGCTGTCAAATAACGTTGAACCTGGCTCTGGTCNCAGCCAAAGTAGCCCAGCATAAGAAATAAACCACCAATCATGCCTGACCANACGGTGTAGGTTTCGTTTANGTCGAATGTAAAATCAAGCGTCAANAGNCGACCCGTAGTGCCNGCGACGTGCAAGGCCTCGCCAACGCCTATCTCGTCCGGCAAGCCCATAACAAGGCCGACGATTGCGGCGGCTAAGCCAGCGACNATGATCACCATCTGCTTAACGTCNGTCCAAGTTACNGCTTGTACGCCGCCGAACATTGTGTATANCGTTGTTGGNANACCGATCGCNAGAATGGTAATGGTCAGATTTAGATTGAGAANGATNGATAAAATGACTGCCGGAGCCGCAATAACCACNCCAGCTTGCANNCCGCGTGACAGCAGAAACAGTAAACTTGCGAGCGTGCGAGTGCGGACGTCGAATCGANGCTCCAGATATTCGTAAGCNGTATAGACNTTAGCGCGNTAGAAGAATGGTACCAGCGTCANCGATAGAATAATCATGGCGACTGGTAGGCCNAAGTAGAACTGCACGAANCGCATACCGTCGGNGTAGCCTTGTCCGGTGGTTCCAACCAGNGTGATGGCGCTCATTTGNGTGGCCATTACGGTTAGCCCCACGGCCCACCAAGGCAAAGACCGATTNGCGAGGAAATATCCTCNAANGGCGTTGAGACCTTTGGAACGTTTCANNCCGTCGNAGACGATCCAAATGAGGTAGATCGTTATAATAAGCCAATCAATGAAGTGCATGTGNAGTTCCGAAAGCTGGGGATCAGGAGCTAAAATAACGACTCAAAAACCAGAGACCGGCTAGGACGATCGTTTCCAAAATCAAAACCGCCAAGTAGGTTCGCCCCATTGGGGAGTCGTCGGTTTCGCTGTTATTAGGAATCACTGTTGGAGTGGTTCCGGCGTGTCCATCCATTTCTTGGGTCGGAATGTGATTCATAGATGGTTGCTCCAATTACCGCATGCTCCTTCAACCGCGGCTGACACATGAGCAGTATACCCCTGCAGGTTTGGCGCGCATTCGTCAACCCACGAAATATTATCTCGTTCAACCATATCTATCCTTAAAGACACCATTTGGACACAATGGGGCATAGGATCAAGACCATGACCGCAAGTGTATTTCCAAACGCCCGTTTGTCCTCGGCCAAGATGGCTCTTAGTGTTGTGACATTGGGGATATTGGTCGTGATCGGAAGAGAATTCGGTGGTTACCTGCCCCGTCTCCTACTGTGGGTCGACACGCTGGGTGTCTGGGCTCCGGCTACCTTTGTCTTGGCCTACGTTGCGGCTACGCTTACATTTGTACCTGGCTCACTGCTGACCATGACAGCTGGTGCAGTATTCGGGCTGGTTGAAGGCGCTTTCTATACGTTCGTCGGTGCAACAATCGGGTCAGCTCTTGCCTTTCTCACTGCACGCTATCTCGCCCGAGACGCAATTCAGCGTCGCCTCGTTCGCTATCCAAAATTTGCTGCAATCGACAAAGCGGTGGGTCTTGAAGGTTTTAAGATTGTCCTGCTGCTCCGCTTGTCGCCAGTGTTTCCGTTTAACTTCCTCAACTACGCTCTAGGACTGACGACCGTCACCTTTCGGGCCTACATGCTTGCCGCTATCGGGATGTTGCCGGGTTCGGTGGTTTATGCCTATTACGGGATGCTTGTCGGCGATGTTCTCGCCTTGGCAGGTGGTGTTCCGAGCAGCTCAGGGGTTAGCTACTACGTTACAATGGTCCTCGGATTGGTTGCGACTGTGCTGGTGACAATGGTCATAATACAGGCTGCCAGACGGGCGCTACGAAACACCATGAATACTTAAGTAAGCCGCATGATTCAGAAGATTAAGATGTCGACCCACACTAATTCCTAGCCCCGCCTGGCTTTAGAGCCCTCAAAGGCTTGCACGCACGCACAGCAGAGGCTAAAATGCCGTGTCCATTAATTCGTGGAGCTGGTTGCTATGGATTGAGGATGTTCGGATAGGCGCCGCCTATTCCGAGCGAATAGATTAAGCCGACCTCCATATGAAATTCGGCGAAAAGATACCAACTAAATACTACGGGATGCTGTAGGACTGAAACTAAGGAGCACGACGTTGGATACCGTTGCGACACTCGATCACTCACACGCGGACCACGAGCACAAGGCGAGTTGGTGGCGAACTTATGTGTTTTCCGTTGACCATAAGGTCATTGGGATCCAGTACGCGATCACAGCCCTAGTGTTCCTGTTATTTGGCTTCATTCTCATGATGATGATGCGCTGGCAGCTCGCGTATCCCGGACAGCCCATTCCGTGGGTCGGTCAGTTCTTAGGCGATGCTAATGCCCCTGGCGGTATCATGCTGCCAGAGTTCTACAATCAGCTCGGCGCCATGCACGGTACGATCATGGTGTTTTTGGGCGTTGTGCCGTTAGCGGTTGGTGGCTTTGGCAACTATGTTATGCCGCTCCAGATCGGTGCACCCGACATGGCATTCCCACGCCTGAACATGGCAAGTTATTGGAGCTATTTTGTGGGCGGCGTAGTGATGTTGTTAAGTTTCTTCGCGCAAGGTGGTGCAGCGAATTCTGGGTGGACCTCGTATGCGCCGCTTTCAATTATCGCAACGTCTGGCCAAACCTGGTGGCTTTTCGGTATGTTGTTTCTGATCACGTCTTCGCTACTCGGTTCGGTTAACTTTATCGTCACCATTATTCAGCTGCGTGCCCCCGGGCTGACTTTCATGCGCTTGCCATTCTTCGTCTGGTCGCAGCTCGTGACTGGTTTCCTTCTGCTTCTCGCATTTCCACCGCTTGAATCTGCGGCCGTTCTGCAGTTGATGGACCGACTTGCGGGTACGAGTTTCTTCATGCCAAGCGGTCTGGTCGTAGCTGGTGCAGCGGTTGACGTGTCAGGTGGTGGCAATCCACTCCTGTGGCAGCACCTGTTCTGGTTTCTAGCGCATCCAGAGGTGTACGTCTTGATATTGCCTGCACTTGGCATCACTGCGGAGATCATCGCCAACAACACCCGAAAGCCGCTTTGGGGCTATCGCGTGATGGTCTATTCGCTGATCTTCCTTGGCTTCATGTCGTTTATCGTTTGGGCGCACCACATGTTTTTAACCGGCATGGGGACCGCGATTAGTGCATTCTTCCAGACGACTACGATGATTATTTCCATTCCGTCTGTCGTGATTCTCTCAGCGCTGTTTATCTCGCTGTACGGAGGTTCAATCCGCTTTACAACGCCGATGCTCTTCGCGTTGGCTTTCTTGCCCATGTTTGGTATGGGGGGCTTAACAGGTCTACCGCTTGCTTTTAATCTGCCAGACCTACATCTTCACGACACCTATTACGTCATCGGGCACTTCCATTACGTAGTGGCCCCAGGCACGATCTTTGCGTTGTTCGGCGGTATTTATTACTGGTTTCCAAAAGCAACCGGCCGCAAGATGAATGACCTGCTTGGGAAGATCCACTTTTGGGGTACGTTCGTCTGCATGAATGGGATCTTTTTTCCGATGCTGATCCAGGGGCTGGCCGGAATGAATCGCCGAATGTACGACGGTGCCGCGCAGTACCAGCACACGCAGGGCGTTTTGGTTTGGAACGAAACCATTTCAATTTTTGCGTTTGTGATGGCTGTCTTCCAGATCTTCTTTATTGTGAATTTTTTCTGGAGTATGAAGAAGGGCGCCAAGGTAACGTCGGACAATCCATGGAAGGCTACGACACTGGAGTGGGCGACACCAACCCCGCCGCCACATGGCAATTTTGTAACGCCACCGGAAGTCCATCGTGGGCCGTACGAGTACAGCGTACCAGGAGCGGTGCAAGACTTTACGCCACAGAACGAACGACGCTAGGAGAGGACGCAGAGAGTTATGGAAATTCCGTATACTGTTGAAGATAGGGAAGATACAGGCCTGAATAACGTCAAGCTCGGGATCTGGTTATTCCTTGCGTCCGAAGTGATGCTGTTTGGCGGGTTGTTTTCTTCCTATGTGCTCCTGCGCGTCGGCGCTGAGACTTGGCCGGTTGGTGCTTCGATCTTGTCGGTGCCTATCGCAACGTTCAACACGGTTGTGTTGATTGCGTCGAGCGTGACGATGGTCATGGCTTGGGCGTCGCTTAAGATGAACGACTTCGGCAAGTTTAAGTTGTACCTCGGTTCCACGGTCGGACTGGCAGTGCTCTTTCTGGTCGTAAAAGCGTACGAATATGCCGATAAATTTTCGCACGACCTCTATCCTGCCGAGAGTACCTTCTTGGCGATTTATTTTACGGTGACGGGTCTGCATGCCTTGCATATCGTAGGTGGCATAGTTGTGAACGGCTATTTTGTTGGACCAGGTAGCAAGATGTGGAAAACTGCGCCGGAGCAGTTCACAAATCGAATCGAAGCAGCCGGGCTCTATTGGCATTTCGTAGATCTGGTCTGGATTTTTCTGTTCCCGGTGTTGTATCTGCTATAGAACTTGAGTTGGTCTAGCGTTGAGGTAGGTGGGAGGCAACATGAGTGGTACAAGCGCGGACGAAATAAGAAAACACGTTAAGGTTTATGTCATGGTGTTCCTGGCACTAATGGTGCTGACGGTCGCGACGGTCGGTGTGTCCTATCTAGAGATGGCTATTCCCTTGGCAATCATAGTGGCGTTGATCGTCGCAACGATTAAGGGGTCACTTGTCGCAAGCTACTTCATGCACTTGGTCGGCGAAAAGAAAGCTATTACCTGGTCCTTAATGCTCACGGTCGTGTTTTTCTTTGTGTTGATGCTGTTACCGCTCTTTGCGATGCTCGATCATATTGGCCAGTAAGGTTTGAAAGTTTATTAGCATGTCACTCAAAAGCGTCCACTTATTCTTTATTATTGCGTCAGCCGTTCTGAGCCTNTTGATGGGGGTNTGGGCGGCGAATGCGTATCGCTCAGGATTTGAGTCTTTGAATTATCTTGNNACGGCAGCGGNTTCATTACTTGTTGCCGGNCTGCTNGCCAGGTACGCAGTGTTGTTCGCCCGCNGGGCTCGCAGAATCGGTCTTGACTAAGGAGGGACGGGAAACGGTTATGNTTGGTCGATTNGGTTTTCGNACNATGCTTGCAACCGTTGCGCTNTGCGNACTCACGGCACCNACAGTTTTNGCGTGTCCGGTTTGTTTTGGAGCGGTCGAGNNNCCGATGANTGACGGAATGAATTGGGNNATCTTCTTATTANTGGGCGTACTTTCGACAGTGGCGACCGGCTTTGTGATGTTTTTCGTGCGCTTANNCAAGTTAGCACGGGTGAGTGCGGAGTCAGCAACCGTGGTGCGTGNACGAACGCAGCACGAAGGGAGTTACTAAATGCGGGAATTTCTAGGGCTGCCACCTCAGGCATCGGCACACGCNCCACAAGTTGATCAANTGATTGTGTATATCCACTGGCTNATGCTGNTCTTGTTCGTTGGGTGGGGCTTGTTTTTTCTTTACACNTTGTGGCGTTTCCGTGCGTCGAAAAACCCAACAGCTGACTACGCCGGTGTGAAGAGTCACACCNCCAGCTATTTGGANGTCGGNGTTGCGGTNGTCGAAGCGGTGCTGCTGATTGGTTTNGCCATNCCAGCGTGGGCCACNCGCGTCAACGAGTTTCCGGCTGAAACTGACTCGACCNTCGTGNACGTCGTCGCCAAACAATTCGAGTGGCACATCCATTATCCGGGNCCTGATGGNATGTTCGGCCGTAAGGATCCAAGCCTNATTACNCCGACGAATGCGATCGGNTTAGATCGNTCAGATCCGTACGNAGTNGACGACATCGCGACCATCAATCAACTCAACCTCCCNGTGGGTAAGCCGACCATNGTGCANTTAACAACGCANGATGTCATNCANAGCTTTGCTATNTCGACACTNCGTGTTAANCAGGATGCCATTCCTGGCATGGANATCCCNGTGTGGTTCGTACCCACAGTCGCCGGTGATTACGAAATCAATTGCTCACAGCTTTGTGGTCTTGGACATTATCGGATGCGAGGCTTCGTAAAAATCCAAACGGAAGANGAATTTGAGGCCTTCCTCGCTGAAGAAGCGGCGTTACAGGGCGCCGACTAGGACGATTCGTACAGNAGACCNNGNNNCCCTCCNNCAGCTANAGATCCAGNGACCGTANTCGNAANGCGTTCGTGATGACTGATATGGAACTGAGTGTCATCGCTGCNCTTGCCCATATCGGATCGATGAACCACCCNGTTAGCGGATACAGCACACCGGCAGCCACTGGCACNCCGATGCCGTTATAGATAAATGCGAGAAATAAGTTCTGACGAATATTGCGTAGTGTGCTGCGACTGAGTCGACGNGCGCGGGCAATACCTCGCAAATCTCCCTTGACAAGAGTGATGTCAGCGCTCTCAACGGCAATATCAGCTCCGGTTCCCATNGCAATTCCCACNGCAGCTTCTGNAAGTGCCGGNGCATCATTGATACCGTCACCAGCCATGGCAACGANCCGCCCTTCGGCNTGCAGACCTGCCACAATCCGNTGTTTTTCTTCTGGCAAGACNCCTGCCCGAACTTCGTTGAGGCCGAGGGTATCTCCGACTGCNTGCGCGGTTAANGCNTTGTCACCAGTCGCCATTACAATCCGNACACCCTCCGCTTGTAGCATGCGCAACGCTTCGANCGTAGNTGGTTTTACGGCATCCGACACACTCANAAANCCGGCTAGTNGCNCGTCAACGGCAAGAAAAATNACAGTCTGTCCTTGGTGACGAAGTTCATTGGCCTGATGCGCAAAGACATCNGTNTGAANTCCATGCNCGATTAANAACTCTTCTGTGCCTAATAANACGTGTCGCTTCTCGACCGTTCCTNCGACACCTCTTCCTGGCACGGTTTGGAAATNNTCAACCTCNGNTAAGGCCATGNNCTGTTCGANCGCTCGTGTGACAANCGCNANGGCNAGTGGGTGTTGACTGGNNTGCTCAAGAGCTCCTGCNAACCGTAAAAGCTNCGTTTCTGANACGACGCCTTCAATCGTTGAAATANTNGCNACNCGTGGACGGCCTTCGGTGAGAGTCCCAGTTTTGTCGATTACGAGAACGTCCACGCGGTCCAACATTTCTAGGGCTGNTGCATGTTTGACGAGTACCCCAGACTTTGCACCACGTCCAGTACCCACCATGATAGCCATCGGGGTTGCTAGTCCGAGTGCGCAGGGACAAGCGATGATAAGCACGGCTACAGCGTTGACTAGGGCGGTTACAAACCGTGGTTCTGGACCCCAGAGACTCCACACAACGAGCGTGACGATTGCCACGAGTACAACACTCGGCACAAACCATTCAGACACGCGATCGGCAACACGCTGAATAGGAGCGCGAGTTCGCTGCGCGTTAGCGACCATTTGCACGATGTGCGCCAAAAGGGTCTCTGAGCCAATACGCTCAGCCCGCATCGTGAAGCTTCCCGTCCCATTGATCGTGGCACCGATTACTTGGGTTCCGACCGTTTTTTCAACCGGGATCGCTTCACCCGTCACCATGGATTCATCGACCGCGCTGGCGCCGTTCACCACGACACCATCGACCGGAATTTTGTCCCCAGGTCTGACCCGCAACAAATCGCCGACCTTCACGAGCGCCAACGGCACATCGGTATCGTGATCAGGCAGTACAACCCTGGCTGTTTGAGGAGACAGGTTCAGTAATGAGCGGATCGCTGCGCCGGTGCGGTGCCGGGCCCGACTTTCCAGCACCTGACCTAACAGGACCAACACCGTAATGGCTACTGCAGTTTCAAAATAGGTGGGCACGCCGTGATCTGTCTGGAATCCTTCCGGAAACCACCGTGGATTAACAGTTGCTGCGACGCTGTACACAAATGCCGAGCCGACTCCCATGCCAATCAGCGTAAACATATTGGCGCTGGTATTTTTCAGCGAGGCCCAGGCTCGCTCAAAAAATGGCCACCCAGCCCACAGTACAACTGGAGTGGTAAAGATAAACTGGAGCCAGTTGCTAAGTGGACGACTGACCACTTCCTGCATCCGCGCACCAAACACCATGTCACCCATTGCTAGCAAGAACACGGGGAAGCCGAAGCCCACGCCGATCCAGAATCGACGGGTCATGTCGATCAATTCCGAGTTAGGTGTTTCCTGTACGTCGATTGCATGTGGTTCCAGTGTCATACCGCATGACGGACAGGTTCCAGGCAGAGTAGTCACAACTTCAAGGTGCATTGGGCAGATGTACTTAACGCCGCGAGTCGGGAGTGGTGCCACTTCCGGTTCAAGCGCCATGCCACATTTGGGGCAGGGACTTGGTTTGTCTGCCCGGACTTCGGGATCCATTGGACAGACGTAGACAGCATCTGGCGATGTTGGGGCGGCATTCGCCGACTGCTTGGTGTGTAAGTACTGTTCNGGGTCGGTCTTGAATTTTNCTAGNCAGTGGGCACAACAAAAGCCGTANNTTTGGCCAGCATAGATAAATTGGTGGGCTGTNGCAGCGAGATCGACCGACATGCCACAAACGGGATCAAGTGTTTCCATTGGNTAATGAGAATCCAGCCGACGACTGTAACGGTAATTCCAAATGTGCGCTTCTTTCTGTGGTTTAATCCAATTTCAAGATGCTAACACACGCACAGCAAAGACAGCCTGTTCGCCGACAATTCGGCCGTTGGGCGAGTCGTCGTGGCGCCTTTAATAGAGAACTGGTTTGTGTTCGCCATTCTGAGATCACNCTGAATTTATGAAACAGGATCTGCGTCGCCTTTTNGAAGAAACCCTCATGCGACTTTCCGTCGAGCGTGTACTNGCTGACCAGGTTACATGCGCGGATGGTATCTTGACCGTCGGTTATGAGACCCTCGATGTGAGTCGCTATCGAAAGTTGATAACAGTTGCGATCGGAAAAGCTGCGATTCCGATGTTGGAAAAGTTTTCTGACATTGTGGCGCCACAGACCCTGACCGGTGTTGTTGCCACTCTTGGGCCAGTGGGGCAGTCACTACCTGGTTTCACCGTCTTCACCGGTGGACATCCCTATCCAAATCAGGAGAGCTTTGATGCCGCGGCAGCAGCTATTGATATTGTGGGAAGTGCAACATCGGATGANCTCNTCGTNTTCTTACTGTCAGGTGGGGGATCTTCACTTTGCGAGATGCCAGTTTCGCAGGAGATCACTTTAGAAGATTGTCAGGTGTTGTACCGATTACTCGTCACCTGTGGTGCAAGTATCAGAAACGTGAATACCATCAGAAAACATCTGTCNGCGATAAAAGGAGGTCGGCTTGCAGAGTTGGCGTTCCCNGCGCGACAGATGACACTNTATGTTTCTGATGTTCCACCAGATACCCCGTCGAGCGTCGCATCTGGTCCTACGATGCCTGACGACTCCACCGCTGAAAATTGCCGGCAACTTATTCAAGACCTAAACTTGCGTGATCAACTGCCACCTTCTATACGTTATTTATTTGATGAAGATCTGCTTTCAGAAACTCCTAAACCTGGCAAGGCGACGTTTCAAGAGAGCAGCTGGCACTGCTTACTGTCGTCAGCGAANGCTGTAGAGACCATGGCGCATGCTGCAGAGAGACTCGGTTGGATTGTGGAAACGGATCATGAACTTTCTGATGCGTGGTCNGTCGATCAGTTAATGGACCATATGATCACCAAACTCGAGCACCTTCAGCGCCAGCATGCGGGTCAGACAGTGGCTGTATTGAGCGGCGGTGAGTATTCTTGCCCAGTAACCGGTGATGGCATTGGTGGCCGCAATCAAGCGTTTGTGCTGGAGTGTGTGCCTCGTATTGCTGGTCGGCGTGTTGCGGTCTTGAGTGCAGGGACTGATGGCCTAGACGGTTCATCACCGGCAGCTGGCGCAGTAGCTGATGGCGACAGCCTCAATCGAGCACGGCAAATCAGGCTTGACCCGGAAGCCTACGCAACTCGGTCAGATTCACACCATTTTTTTGCACCACTCGACGATGCAATCATGACCGGTCCTACGGGCAACAATGTCAGAGACTTAAGAATGTTTGTCGCTTGGTAATCGACCTTCAACAAGTGACTGACTAGCGCTATGATGTTCATTCCACACTACTAAGGAGGCCGCGATGCCGACACACAACGACCAACTATTGACCAGTACAGTGCCAGACGACCCGAGCCGACGTCAGTTTATTGGCGCAGCAGTAACCGCCGGCTTGGCCAGTGCTTGTGTAAGCCAGGAAACTGGAAGCGAAAATGCTGTCGAACCTAACCTCGAAGCCCGAACTGCAACGATTGAACTACAGGTCGAGCATGACAATATTTATACTCGCCTTTTGGGAGTGAAGGCGCACCTGCCTGGTCACGGAAATGGGACTGCCCTTGGTGGTTCGCGCATGCCGGTTGAAGTGATCGAAGCCATGCAAGAGGCGAATGATTATTTTGTGATGATGGACGAGCTAACAGTCGCTGCTGGCCAGCGCGCCGCCGAAGTCGTTAAGGCTGAAGCAGCGCTGATTACATCGGGCGCATCTGGAGGGCTCTTGCTTGGTATGGCGGCGTGTCTTACCGGCACTGATGAAGAAAAGATGCGGGCGTTGCCAAATCCAACCTGGGCGAAGCGTGAATGTATTATTCAAAAAGCGCACCGTTATCCGTATGACTTTGCGTTACAGACTGCCGGCGCGACCCTGATTGAAGTTGAGGGACGCACACAGCTGATGAACGCTATCGGTGACAATACGGCTCTCATCTTCGGTTTACCTAGGCACGTTGCACTGAGTGGCACGATGGCCGAAGAAGTGTTGCAGCCTGAGGATCTGATTCAAGTCGCTAAGCAGGTCGGTGTTCCGGTCATGATTGACGGTGCATCACGGTTACCTCCAGTCGGGAATTTAACAATTTTTAATGAGCTTGGTGCCGACCTGGTGGTTGTTTCGGGTGGCAAGGGGCTGCGCGGGCCGCAGTCCACCGGCATTCTTTCGGGTCGTGCGGATCTCATCGAGGCGGCACGGCTACAAGCAGCGCCGAACGATCTCATCGGGAGAGGCATGAAAGTCGGCAAAGAGGAGATTATTGGTCTTATCGTTGCCTTGAATCGGTACGAACAACTCGACCATGATGCGGTGCGTGCGACTTGGCGAGAGAAAGCAGAGTATTTGACGGCCGAGTTGCAAGGGATCGAAAGCTTCACGGCGGAGCTTGTAGATGAAAATTCTAGAGCACCCTATGTCGAGATCGATTGGGATGAGGACGTAATACCGATGACCCATCGCGAGGTGCGTGACCACTTGCGCCGGCGACCCGAACAGCGGGTGGCGCTTTCAAGTCTCTACGGCAGCCGGCGAATCCAAACCCGTTGCATGCGCGACGGTGAAGAGGTGCTTGTTGCGCGATGGCTCCGTCAGTTCTTTACAGAGGGTTATAAAACCGTAGCCGCGACCGCTGCCAGTCTCTAGTCGACCGGTTTCAGTATTGGGACCACCTGCTAGAGGGAGACTGGGTTGAACGCCTCGTGGTGCAGTTAACAATGAGGGAGATGATGATTATGTTAGGGCGAACGCGTCTGCTTTGGTTGAGCGTGGTGCTTGGCCTCATGGTGACCACTGATCTTAGTGTTGAAGCCGCGCACCAGAATGACACGACCATCCTTGTTGCTTACTATAGTCGCACTGGTCGGACGGAGCAGGTGGCCGAGGCGGTTGCTGAAGGAGCACGTGGCGTGGAGGGCATCCGTGTCCTTCTAAAAGCTTTGACCGACGTGACGGCAGAAGACTTGAGTGAAGCAACTGGCATCGTCCTCGGGTCTCCCACCTATTCCNCGAANATGGCGGGTCCNATGAAGAGNTTTATTGATGATTGGAGNTTCCGTTATCGNGTTGATCTGACCGANAANGTCGGAGCTGCGTTCTCGACNGGCGGTGGACANACGGCAGGCAAGGAGCATGTTGTCGTTTCACTTCTNCTCGCGATGATTGGNGAAAGAATGCTTGTTCTNGGNCCGATTCGNGAAANNGGTGTCGGCGCTTTAGGTGTGAGTGGGGTTGCTCCACCTCCAGGAGAACAAATCGCACCTAACATTTTNGGNGAAGGCCGTTTACTCGGNGCGCGTATTGCGCAGGTCGCCCAGCGTGTTCGCTTACAACCGTGANNCTNAGTCTTGATACCTTGACACTNACTGTTGAAGAGTTCAGAATCGGGTTCTTGTTCTAACTTGTTAAAGGGGATTCGCATGGACGAAACGTCGCGCANAAATATTACGGATCACTCGCCAAGACGCGCAACTCGGCGAGATGCCTTGCGACGNTTTGCNTCGTTTNCTGGTGCATCACCGTTGANTCNNNGNNTCNACCGACGNNCAACAGGAGNCTCAANCCNNGGCTCCTGAGGANCCNGGGTANCTAAGTCAAGAGCCGCTTCGTGGTCGCNNNCNAATCATTCGNCCACCAGAGTACAGTGACGAGATTATGGCNCCTGTTAATCTCCANGANTTTGAAGGGTTGGCCAAGGCGAAGATNAGTCCCATGGCTTACGACTANATTGCAGCTGGGGCNGCTGATGAGTTAACCANGCNGGCGAATTCAGANGCGTTCGATAANTACTGGATCCGTCGTCGTNCCATGACGGANGTTAGGCAAATCGATACATCCATNGAGTTGNTGGGTGAACGGCGNGAGCANCCGATTCTTCTAGGACCTGCAGGNGCGATGNANATGTTGCACGAAGATCCGTATAGCACGATCGCCCGAGCGGCCAANAATTCNGGAGCNATTTATGTNGGGNGNNCGGCTAACATGGCCGAGGTNACTCAGGCTGGNGAAGCTCCAACNTGGTGGGCGAGCACCTTGGGATCACCCACNCAGGAGACGGCAGCGACNTTCGCGAAAANTGTAGAGGATGCNGGCGGAAGCGCTATCTGTGTAAGTGTCGACTATCCCTATACGGGTGCCCGAGATCGAGTCATTCGAAACCAGTTTGACATGGGTATGATTCCCGAGCGCAACTACTCAACCTCGGAACCTCCCACTAAGGGTTTCCAGTCCGGCATGATCCAGGCGTATGTGCCGAATATGACTTGGCGGTATATGGATTGGGTGCATGGCGCGACAGATCTGCCAATCGTCGTGAAAGGTATCATCACTGCTGAGGATGCGCACCTCTCAGTTGAGAACGGCGCGCAGGCGGTGGTGGTCTCCAATCATGGCGGCCGGACGCTTGACGGTATGCGTGGCACGATGGAGGTATTGCCGGAAGTTGTGGATGCAGTTGCTGGACGTGTGCCCGTCTTGGTCGACGGTGGGGTGCGTCGTGGCGGAGATGTACTGAAGGCTTTAGCACTTGGCGCGCGCGCCATCCTAATCGGACGGCCTTATATGTGGGGATTAGGAGCCTTTGGTCAGGAAGGTGTGCAACGGGTCATCGAATTGTTGCACGGCGAACTTAGGATCGCACTGGGGAACGCTGGTCAGACTAGCGTGAGCAAGCTTGACCGGAGTTTAATTAGGAGAGCTTGGTTGCCTCGGGAATGGTAACGCTCACGACGCATCGAACGCTGGCGAGATCTGCATAAATGGAGAGTTGGGACGAACATGGCGACTAACATGATGGTAGTTGAGACGAAACGCGAGCTGAGCNTNGCTGAACGCTTACAGCTGANNAGCCGNCGNGAATTNTTGAGCNCNGTGGTGCTTTCAGNNGGTGCCATGCCNCTGNTCGCGCAGCANNAAAGTATCNATCCGNCCCAGTACAGNGCGAAGGTNATGCGGCCGGCGAACGTNCATGACATTGCTGAAGTTGCTCGGCNGACNGTCGANCCAACGACGTTCGACTACATNGAGGGTGGCACAGAAGATGAGNTTACGNTNCGACACAANGTNGAGGCGTTNCAGCGGGTTGCGTTGCGCCGNCGGGTCATGGTGGACGTTAGCGAAATNGANACCTCNCTNGAGTACCTNGGNCAACNGCTTCAAGCGCCGATTNTGCTCTGTCCGACGACNAANAANGCGATTGTCCCGAATGGTGANCGGGTATCNGCGCAAGCCGCTCATGCNACCAATACGATTTATCATGTCAGNAATGCTCTAGGNTGGATNGACGAATTGTACCANGCGAANCANGCNCCAGTCTGGATCGGNGCNACCTTGGGNCACGTNACNTCGAGNCNGGCNCAGGGATGGGCGCGTCGTCATGAAGAGGCTGGNGCNTCGGCNCTCGTNGTCACCGTCGATCATCAATACACACCNAGCCGTGATCGNAACNTNCGNAATGGNTACGGNAATTANGNGGCCGGNGTCCTNAGACCNACAACACCCAGTGTNACATGGGATTATCTTGAGTGGCTCCGNAGTGGCTCCAAACTGCCCTTGATNNTGAAGGGNATNTTGACTGGTGAGGATGCAGAACTCGCGGTTGAACANGGTGCGGCTGCCATTTCCGTNTCAAACCATGGAGGTCGGGCCTTCGATGGTGCTGTTCCAACGCTNATNGCACTNCCGGAGGTNGTCGAGGCGGTTGGAGGGCGGATTCCAGTGTTAATTGACGGNGGTNTTCG
The DNA here is from genome assembly GCA_002696705.1 of Woeseiaceae bacterium. Lineage (GTDB taxonomy): Bacteria > Acidobacteriota > Vicinamibacteria > Vicinamibacterales > UBA823 > UBA8106. Next base: position 16,130 of record NZSH01000059.1, read on the forward strand.
TCGTGGTGGCGANATCTTGAAGGCGCTGGCNCTCGGNGCCACCGCCGTCATGCTNGGTCGAGCCTACGTCTANGGNTTGGCNGCCTTTGGTCAGGTGGGTGTACAGCGTGTTGTTGAGATGCTGACTGGAGAATTAANGGTTGCNATGGGNTTGGCCGGNNTNCCGAATCTCGCNGCAATCGANCGNAGCNTGGTTCGACTCCCATGGGAACGTTGANGCACAACGTNCTNGGCTAATCTCAAANGGGAGCCGGCAAGATGACCGGTCAACTNNACTNTTGGCGTGTATCGACGCATTTCTNAACTTACANCTCGTTCNCNCGACCGTAACANGTGGNAAGNCNGCGGTNTTGGCGGTTGTCATACGAAGTGACACANTTCATNAGTAGNCNGAAGCAAAGGTAGNCAGGACACNNTGTATCGGCGTGAATTNCTCCGTTCAAGTNTCGCATTGGGCAGCACTGCCATGTTGTGCAGTACTGGANGTCCACTCCTNGGATTTAAGCAGTCGGTNTCGCATACATTNCACATGGCGTATGCACCACATANTGGCATGTTTGTCGAACATGCTGGTGCCGATCCAGTTGCGCAGATTGAGTTNATGGCTGACCANGGGTTCACGGCCTTCGAAGATAACGGAATGCGAGACCGGTCGATTCCGGAACAGGAACGGATAGCGCGTGTACTGACGCGCCGTGGCATGGCCATGGGAGTGTTTGTNATCAANATNAGTGGGGGCTTCGGGNNGCCCAGCTTCACACAGGGCGATCCTGAGATGCGAGCGCAGTTTCTGCGGGACGTNAGNGATTCCGTGGACGTCGCTAAGCGTGTGAACGCGACTTGGATGACCGTAGTGATGGGCGATTTGTATCCCCGTTTNGAAATCGATTATCAAACTGCCCATGCGATTGAAACTTTGAAGCAAGNCGCTCAAATCTTCGANTCGCATGNCCTCGTCATGGTCATCGAACCNCTNAANCGATGGGATCATCCAGGCATGTACCTTTCGAAGATTCCNCAGGCTTATATGCTGTGCAAGGCGATTGATAGCCCGTCTTGCAAAATCCTGTTCGACNTNTACCATCAGCAGATTACNGAGGGAAATCTCATACCAAACNTTGACATGGCGTGGGATGAAATTGCGTATTTCCAAATCGGCGACAATCCTGGACGGTATGAACCAACCACCGGAGAAATTAACTATNGGCGTATTNTTGAGCANATCTACAACAAGGGCTACCGCGGCATTTTAGGCATGGAGCATGGTAATTCGCAGGCCGGNCGCGCCGGCGAGCANGCGGTGATTGATGCCTATCGAGCCGTTGATGATTTCTGATTGGCCATTGAGGGGAGCAAACACATGGTAAGTAGACGAACATTCCTGCGTGGTACGGGTATTTTGGGTGGAGCGGTGCTCACGACTAAGGCACATGGTCTGGAGGATGTGGTGGCGGCCACGCAGTCGGTGTCCAGCCANACTCCAGAGCAAGTTGCTCAGNATGAGTTNTACTGGCGTGAGATTCAGTCGGCTTTCACACTCGANCGAACGNTNACGAATCTNAATAATGGNAATAGTTGTCCGACGCCACGNGTGGTCCATGAAGCTTTAAAGCGCTATCTNGATTTTTCCAATCAACTTCCGGTCCATTACCGNGNGCANCTCCAACGCAANATCGAAACTGTTCGACGNGGATTGGCTGANGAATTTGGATGCGATCCCGAAGAGCTNGCCATCACGCGCAACTCAAGTGAAGCACTGCAAATTGCGCAGAACGGTCTCGATCTGCAAGCTGGGGACGAGGTNATCACAACCGATCAGGATTATGGGCGGATGCTGACAACNTGGGACCAGCGAGTCCGGCGTGANGGAATCACACTGACGCGNCTTCCNTTTCCAGTGCCNACGACCCAAGANGATCTCTANACTCGATTTGAGCAGGCGATTACNCCGCGCACGAAGGTTTTGCATTTCTGNCACATNACGAATCTGACCGGTCAATTATTNCCNGTCCAGCGACTCAGTCGNCTGGCCCGCGAACGCGGTCTGGTGACAATTTGCGATGGTGCACACGCTTTTGCACATTTTCCATTNAAGTTACGNGATCTTGAGTGTGACTACTATGGCACCAGTTTGCATAAGTGGTTGCTNGCCCCACACGGCACNGGATTTCTCTACGTGCGTCGAGAACGTATCGAAAANACTTGGCCACTGCAGGCTGCTCCNGCCCGACAGGATGGTGACATCNGGAAGTTTGAGGCAATCGGGACTCATCCAGCGGCACCGAANGCAGCCATTGCCGAAGCCCTTGCGTTTCACCAAGCGATTGGGGCTGAACGAAAGGCCGCGCGGCTCCGCTTTTTGACCATGCGCTGGGCCGATCGGTTAAAAGATAATCCACGGATCCGCATTCACTCCAACCTCGCACCAGGTCAAACCTGGGGGCTTGCCAACGTNGAAGTTNTCGGTGTCGANACACGTGAAATTAGCTCGTACATGTGGGACAAGTACCGCATTGTCATTAACGCCATCGTGCGCGACGAATATCAAGGACTNCGTGTNACNCCCAATGTCTACACCCGCCCTCAAGACATCGACACCTTCACNAACGCGATGGAGGAAATTGCTGATACNGGNGGCATTCCCACTCAATAATCCCTTTGGAGAGNGGACGTAGCGGGGAAGGNTGGACTTGCAGNTGAACTGNTCGATNGNGTGGCGAAGTTTTAAAAGCGGAACAACTTTGTGAATTTAACGACGAAGCCACGGTTCTTCTGGAGTGGGAAGCCATGGTGGTCGGTTGCGCGGCCTTCGGAA
>NZSH01000060.1 GCA_002696705.1 Woeseiaceae bacterium
GGTCGACGACCTTGTCATACCAGAGGTCGTCTGTTGTCAGCACGCCTTCGAATCCAAGGCGTTCACGAACCCAATGGGTTGACAGTGCTGGTTCCACACTCGCTGGGAGATCGGAGCCGTCCGTGACTGAAGGCACGCTTATGTGGTCGGTCATGATAAATGTGACGCCAGCGTCGATGGCGTGCTGGAAGGCGAGAAAATCGGTCTCTTCAACATCGTGCTTGGGCTTCGCATTGACGGTGAATTCGGTGTTGGGAATCAATTCCACATCGCCTCGACCCGGGAAGTGCTTCGCAGTGGCGAGCATCCCGTGATCCTGATAGCCACGGATGTAAGCCGATGCCATGCGATCGAGCAGATCGAGGTCACGTCCGAATGACCGCACGCTGAGCACCGGGTTGTGTGGCTGGGTCTGCACGTCGACGACCGGCGAATACGTCAGGTGGATACCAATAGCCCGGCCTTCGGTGGCGCCGACGCGTCCCACTTCATAGGTCAGTTCCTCCGAACCAATGGAGGCCAACGCCATGTTTGCTGGAAATTCTGAGGCGCCAGTGAACTGTTGGCCAGGTCCACCTTCAAAGTCAGCTGAAATCATGAGCGGGACTTCTGCTAAGGTCTGAAGTTGATTTAAGAGGTTGGCCGTGGCGTGAGGGGTACCGCCGTAGACGACAAACCCACCAATCCCATGGTCACGTACGAGGGTCTGCCAGTCCTCGAGGGTCCCCTGGTCGTAATCACCGTGTAATTGTTCGACGATCATCTGGCCGACCTTTTGCCTCAGGGTCATGTTGGCGAGGGTCTCTGTCGCCCATTGCTCAGCATCTGCATGGCTGGCCGTCAGGACGGGCTGCACCTCAACGGGTGCACCTTGGTCTGAGGGCGTGCAGCCCGCAAGCCACATACACGGAAAGACCGTGGTTAGCATCAACCGCAGAAAGCAACAGAAGGTTTTTGATTTTCTCAGCAATGGGCTCGTCTCCAGGTCAAAGATGCAGATTCAGCATAACAGGATGTGAGTCTGGTAAAAATTTGTGACGTCAAAATTTCGCATAGATGCTGTTAGTTGCTTTAATGACGTTCCTGAACGTGCCAAAATGGTAAGTTGAGACACAGAATCCCAATGGTCAATACCGATAGGGGTCGATATCTTTATGAAGACGATCATTAACAAGACTGGCCGGCCACTCAAAATCACACTGTCCCAGGGACGGGTGCTTCGCCTAGGTCCACGTAAAGAAGGGCAGATTGCCACGCCTGATACGGAACGTGAATCCGTGAAAAAGATGATCGCGGCGGGCGAGGTCAGTGTATTCGATGAGGTCTCACGGACGGGTTCGCGTTCCGAGAAGGGGCCAGGAGGTGCTCTGCGGTCGCAGGGTCGAGGTCGACGATTTTTAGGGTCGACACGAGGAGAACGGTAAGTAGGGTGTGGCAAACGGTCGGTCTAGCTTGACGGCGGGCCTGACTATGGGCAGGCGAAGGCCTCTCTTAAGGCATCCATCACAAGCACTGTGTCTCGTTCATGCAGTCTCTCGGGATGTTCGATGAGATATCGATGTGTAAATCGGATGGCTCGACCCACAGTGAGGCTGTCGTCAGGTCGGCAAATGGGGGAGTGTGAGGGAGAGACACCCTGCATGACATCGTTTCGATACCATTCAAATGCCGTTTCGAGCACTCCCCGTACAAGACCCAAACAATAGATCGCTCGTGAGCTGAATTGACCACCGGTCTCCATGTCTGTTACGGCCTGCCCGCATTCAACAATCAGGGCGTCACCTGTAGGAAGGGATTGAGGCGCAGCCACGGTTGGACTTAGTGTAACGAGGAACACAAGAACGGACCCAATGAGTGTACTTGCCATCATGCGGCTCCTTTTGAGGGAGAAGGGCAGTTTCAAACGAGGCAAAATGTGTCAGTGGCCATCTTCCCACAAGGGTGCCACAAACTAAACCTGATACTAGAGTTCGGCAGTCAAATCGAACGACGTGAATGTTTCGAACGGGTTACAGTACAATATTGATTGATTTTGATGCCGGGGTGGCGGAACTGGCAGACGCACAGGACTTAAAATCCTGTGACCCTTTGGGTCGTGCGGGTTCAATTCCCGCCCTCGGCACTCTTCCTTAGTTGTTCATTTCCTATGGCGGCCCATCCTACAGAGACACGGCAGTACAATGGTTAGGGCGCAATCAGACTATGAGAGACAGTGGCTTTTATAAATTCGGCCGAATGGTTGGCGGTAAATTTAAAACTGCCAAGTGGGTGTGGGCATCGGCTGCTGGGAGTGAAGAGGAGGCCATCCGTGCGGAGTACGCGGTTGGCCGAAATCTTGCAGAACTTGTTCGCAATGAAGTGCCAGGCGAAACGGATGGAAATGACCAGCTGTTTCTTGATGGGATTAGCGATCGCTTAGTGTCCGTAGTACGTAATAAATTGCATCGCTTTGAGGTGGCGACTCTTGCGAAGGGACAGCCCTCGGCTTTCGCGCTTCCCGGTGGATTTATTTTTGTGGACCGGTCTCTTGTGCGCTTGTGTCATCACGACCACGATGAGATTGCCTTTGTGGTAGCCCACGAGATGGCGCATGTCATTCGACGCCATGCAATCAATCGTTTACTGAGTCAGGCTGCGCTCTCTGTGGTCTCCCTCGCCACAGCGGGGCGAGGGTGGCTGGTGCCTTGGCTTAAGAAAACTGGGCTCCAAGGTCTAGAACGCGCGTATTCACGGAATCATGAGTTTGAAGCTGACGCACTAGGTGTACTAATGACGAAGGCAGCGGGGTTCGATCCGTCTGGTTCGACTCGTCTCTTAAACAGATTGGGAGTCCTTAATCGAGAGTCCGATCAGTCCATGCTTGGGGTCTATTTGTCCACGCATCCCAGTATCGAAGACCGCATCGTGAGACTGCGTCACCATGGTTGAGGTTCTGGTGTGTTTTCCGATGCTGAGACAGGGGTAGGGTCGTCATGCGAAGAAGCTTCTGGCTGAAGATGGGAGTCGGGGTGCTGCTCATTGTGGGAGTGCCTTGGTTGTTTTTGAAAACGGTCCAAAACACCATTGCGGAACCGTACTCTATTGGTGCAGGTACAGTTACGGAGTGGACGCTTCACGTTCAGGAGATGGGTCAACCGACCCCTGCACTAATTACGCTTGTGCCATCAAGTTCTTTGGTCCCGCAGTTGTTTCAACAAGTGTTTCATCGGACGATGCAATCGTTAATGACACCGTCACAGCCTGGTATGCCGATTGTGTTACAGGGAGAATTTCTGGCGGGCTTACAAGATGTGTTTCTGCCTAATGAGATTCTTGCGATTGCACGCACGGTCGGGCTTGAGCAAGCGCAATTTAACCCAGTTTGTATGGCGGTCAGGCGGGAGCCGTCGGGCGGACGTACGCGGCAATTGTTTTTCGTCGTGTTTGAGACGCCGGCTTTTAACGAATTTCGGCAGGAGTTGGCAAAGCTATACAAGGAGCGTGGAGGGGTTCTACCATTCGACCCCACTGCCCTTGAACTTGTGTTACCAGTCGCCTCGTCAGATGCGAATTTCGCAGCGTGGTGGCCATTGGAAGTGGACAGGGTGGTCGATTGTCGAGCGCCAATTACTTGAGGGAAGTGTGATTTTGAGGGCAGGATATTTCATTTAATGGTACAAATGGTAAACAGTATTACGGTTTTGTGAGTTGTATAGAAAGAGACCTTCCGCATACACGGTTTCAATAAGACAGGTGCAATCTCTGTAACCCTATGAAAAATCGAACGAAAGTTGGCATCATCCTCACCCTCATCATCTTGGCAGCCGCTGCCTTCGGCTGGACTCGCTATCGGGAACGTTCGAAGATCCCTGAAGTGCAAACTGAGAGGATTGAGCGTCGTAATCTCGTCGCCACTGTTGCCGCCTCAGGCAAGATTGAACCAGAGCGGATGGTGAATATCAGTGCCGATACTATGGGCCGAGTTACTAATCTGGTTGTCGAAGAGGGGCAACAGGTGGACGAAGGACAGTTCTTAATGTTGATAGATCCTGANTCTGCTGAGAGCGCAGTCGAGATGGGNACTGCAGGACTNCGTGCAGCACAGGAGNTACTGAACGCCGCNCGCGTGGCCGTNGAGACCTCGCANGCCAATCTCGACTTNGCCCTTCGTAATGAGGAACGNGCTGTCGGGTTAAGTAAAGACTCGATCGTTTCTCAAGAAGAACTCGACCGTGTCGAAAGTGAAGTGAAGGTTCGACGTAGCGAGNTGGAAGCTCGCGAAACTGAGGTGCGGGCNCAGGAGCAACGACTTCAGCAAGAGACGGCCAATCTTCGGAGCGCTCGTCATGTGTTGAGCAAGGTNACGATTGATGCGCCGATGGCTGGTGTTATTACGCGACTCAACATTGAGCAGGGTGAGACCGTGGTTATTGGAACTATGAACAACGCGGGNACTGTTCTGATGACGGTTGCAGACTTGTCGGTGATCCTTGCGGTTCTGGAAGTGGATGAGGTNGATATTCGTGACGTAAAACTCGGTCAGGAAGCGTCGNTCGTANTCGATGCCATGCCGGACACGCCCTTCAAGGGACTTGTGACAAAGATTGCCTCAAGCGCAATCCAAGCCTCTGGATCTGCAGCTGCTNCAGGAGANCAGCGCGGTACGAATTTTGAAGTTGAGGTGACGATTCAAGAAGANATTCTTGGNGTGCGNCAAGATTTCTCTTGCTCNGCAGATATTACGACNGCCACGCGAGNCGNNGCGGTNGCAGTNCCGATTCAGGCTTTGACGGTGCGNGAGGATGATNAGGAGGAAGAGCNAGAAGGTGTATTTGTTCTCCGAGATNCCGTCGTCGTTTTCACGCCGGTTGAGATTGGNATCGCNGGTGAGCGTTATTTCGAAGTNCTGGACGGTCTACAGGAAGGAGACGAAGTCGTGACGGGTCCCTATGCTGAGGTCCGTGAACTCATGGACGGCGACGCTGTCATCCTNGAAGANNCTGAGNACGATAAANGTTCAGGGTTTAGCTTTNGTTTTAGTGTATCGGAGTAGTTGGGCANNTNCCTCTCATGTCCTCTTTNTTTGAAGCCATNCGGCTCGCCCTAGGCGCTATCTGGTCGCACAAATTGCGATCCCTCCTAACCGTTCTTGGAAATATTGTTGCGGTAACCTCNATCATNGCAGTGGTCACGCTGATNCAGGGNTTGAATGTAGCNGTGAGCGACGCGATCACCTCGGAGGCTGGCGCGGANGCCTTCATGGTCGAACGGGTCGGCNTTATCACTGACGAGGACGAGGCGGAGCGNGCNCGACGACTAAATCCACGCATCACGCTCGATGATGCCGTGGCGATTGACAATTACTCTTCAGCNGTTGAAGCCATCATGGCTAGGGTTGAGCANCGTGGNCGNGTCACTTATCGTGGTCGNGAACTTGAGCGAACATCTATCGAGGGNGTGAGTGAGGACCATATCCGTTTCTCAAATTATGGAGTCGAGCGNGGACGNCTCATCACACCCACTGAGGTTCGACGTCGTCGCCCGGTGGCGGTGTTGGGATGGGGTGTNGCNGACAGATTGTTTGAGGATGNAGATCCACTCGACAAGACGATTCGGGTTGAGGATCAGCATTTTCGCGTNATAGGGGTGAGTGCGAAGAAAGGGGCGGTATTCGGACGGTCGCAGGANGAATTCGTTATCGTCCCGCTAGGTGCNCATCAAAAGATCTTCGGGATTCGTCGAAGCCTGTCGCTNATGGTGAAGCCNGAGGACCCGAGTCAGATGCAAAAGACGATGGAGGATGCCGTCGTTGCGCTNCGGATTCAGCGTCAACTCAAGCCNACTCAAGACAACAATTTCGGGCTATTCACNTCAGGNACGATTCTTGGATTGTGGGAGANAGCCACNGAAGGGATCTTCGCTGTTCTTATCGGTGTGGTAGCNCTGTCGTTGGTNGTGGGTGGAATCGTCATAATGAACATCATGNTAATGCTTGTCACCGAGCGGACGAGAGAAATTGGTCTCCGGAAGGCACTNGGNGCNCGCCGTCGNGANATCACGTGGCAGATTTTAGCCGAGTCGATCACNCTTTCCTTTATTGGCGGNGTCGTGGGTATTGTGCTCGGATTCGGCGTGGCGCTCNTGATTGAGCAGACCACTCCAGTGCCTGCCGCTGTGGAAGGATGGTCAGCCGTTCTTGGCGTCGGTATGACGGGTATCGTNGGTCTGATTTTCGGCNTGTATCCGGCACTGCGTGCGGCNCGCCTGAGTCCGATCGAAGCGCTCGGAAAGGAATGATTTGAAACTTCGGATTGCGCTGTTTAACGAGATTGGATTCATGGCGTTTCAGACGCTGCGCGCGAACAANATGCGCTCAGCNTTAACGATNGTAGGTGTCGTNATCGGAATTACGGCAATCGTTGGNATGACNTCACTGGTCCGNGGTTTCGACAGCTCGTTTAAAGCGNTNNTGGAAGAAACGGGTCCNAATACTATTTACGTAGCGAANTTCAGTGGANTCAGCTTCATGTCTGGCCAAGATTTCATTGATTTAATCCGTCGTCCNAATCTGACTCCTAATGATGCCCGAGCCCTNGAAGCACTCGATTCGGTGCGCTTTACCGATACCATGCTGGGCAGCGGTATTGGTGCTAGCCAACGCCGGCTGTCATATCGTGGAGAAGAAACGAAGCGATTATCGATTTTAGGTACGTCGGAATTTTTCGCCGAAGTTGGTTTTCTTTCACTCGAAGCCGGACGGTTTTTTACGGCGAGTGAATTGCAACACCGCCGCGCCGTAGTCGTGTTGGGACAAGGACCATTTCAGTCACTTTTTCCGTTCACTGATCCGATCGGCAAGAAAGTTCGGGTTGCCGGACAACCATATACTGTGATCGGTGTTATGGGACCACGTCCGAGTCCTGGAGGGTTTAACGTAGGACAGGATGATATTGCTGTTATTCCGTACAGTCGCTATCAAAGTCAGTTTGGAGTGCCAGGATTTAGAATGGCTGGAGGAGCCCATCGTGACGTCACGCTTACGGTGATGCCACGCGATGGGCAACGTGACGCGGCATTGCGTGAAATTGAAGGAGTCATGCGAATCCGTCACGGGCTACGACTCGATGAGCCGAACGATTTCGATCTTGTCACCCAGGATGCGATGTTGCGGGTGTGGGAGCGGACCACGCAGGCGGTGTTTCTAGCTCTTGTCGTTATTTCCTCTATCGCGCTACTTGTCGGTGGAATCGGTGTGATGGCAATTATGACGATGTCGGTGACGGAGCGAACGAACGAAATTGGCTTACGGAAAGCTTTGGGAGCGAAACGGCAAGAAATTTTATGGCAATTTTTGGTCGAGGCGGGAGTGTTGACGTTAGCCGGCGGTGTTCTAGGCGTGCTCTTGGGCAGTGGAACTGGACTCCTCGTGCATTTCGTTTCTGGTTTTCCCATTTCATTACCTTGGTGGTCGTTTGCGCTGGGCCTAGGATTTTCTGCGAGTGTTGGACTCGTCTTTGGTATGGCGCCGGCTATCCGCGCGTCGCGTCTTGATCCAATTGAGGCACTGCGTCATGAGTGAGGCAAGATGACATGAGTCTGATTGAAGTTGAGGCGCTCTCGAAGAGTTATCAGATGGGTGTTGAAGAGGTGCATGCCTTGCGGGGCGTCGATTTGACCGTTGAAAAAGGTGACTACATTGCCATTATGGGGCCTTCAGGATCTGGCAAGTCGACATTACTCAATCTTCTAGGGTGTCTAGACACTCCGACCAGTGGTCGGTATGTCTTGAACAGTCGAGACGTCAGTTCGATGGCGGAAGATGATCTCGCGCAAGTACGCAACGAGGAAATTGGCTTTGTTTTCCAAACCTTCAATCTTTTGGCGAGAGCGACAGCACTCCAGAACGTTGAGTTGCCACTGGTTTATGCGGGTGTAGGCGCGGATGAACGGCATGTTCGTGCACGGCAAGCTATCGAAAAAGTCGGTCTTTTGGATCGGATTACGCATCGTCCAAATGAGCTTTCTGGAGGNNAGCNGCAGCGAGTAGCTATCGCNCGTGCGTTGGTGAACGATCCNTCNATTCTNCTTGCCGACGAACCCACNGGGAATCTCGATTCGGTCGCCGGGGCGGAACTACTCGACCTNCTNGACAGCTTNCATAAGACAGGACACACNCTCTTCGTGGTTACCCACGAGCGCGACGTTGCAANGCATGCGCAATCAATTGTCCATNTACGNGATGGTCAAATCGAATCAATCGANAAATNGTAGNNNCGCTTAGGNATNAGTNACGNAGCNCATNCCTAANGGCGNCCCGTGTNNTTTNTCTCTGGAACTGGNTCAGATTTCAAGAAACGAATTAACTCTGCATGGAANTGATCTGGAGCTTCTAGATGTGGAATGTGCCCGACGTTGTCGATAAGAACCAATTCGGCATTCGGAATGGTGTCAGCCACGTTTTTTGCTAAGGCAGGAAAGTTAGGACCGTCTTCCGTTCCACCAATGACTAGTGTCTTTGCCTTGATGTGTGGCCAATCGTGGACAACAGGATCAGCGTANAGCATCTGCGNNATACGACTGCGNACCATNGCGAATTGCGGCCAATCGCCACTTTGAGTCCAACCGTAGTGCAGACGAATAAAATACTCGTANTCNGGNTTCCANGTGACAAAGTAACGTTCGATNCCTCGACGAATTGAATCGTAAGTCCGATTCAAACTAGCTTGATACTGAGCNTCGTGATCACGCCATGNTCGATNCAGNCGCGAGTCAGTCAAGCCGATCTGATTTACCATAACGGCATGTGTNGTCATAGACGGATAGGAAAANGCAAAACGAGACGTCACCATGCCTCCCATTGAGTGTCCNACAATGGCGGCTTTCGAGATCCCNTTNTCGTCGAGNAGNAGCTTGATATGGAGTGCCATGTCATGCAGTGTGTANGGCAGAATTGGTTTNGANGANCGCCCGTACCCGATCCGGTCGGTGGCTAACACGCGNAATCCCTCGTTTCGTAGGACCTCGATAGTACCNTTCCAGTACTCGGCAAAGAAATTTCCACCGTGAAGCAGCACAACNGTNTTACCGTTTTCTGCNCCGACTGGTGATACGTCCATGTAGGCCATTCGGACATCCTGTCCGGACATCGTGAATGACATATACGACACGGGATGCGGATAGGGAACATCTTCCAGTGACGGGCTCATTGGTCCCCANTCGGCGGGCTGNGCGGTTGCCTGGATTGGTATCGTTAGAAGTATAAGGAGGANCGTCGGGAGACAGTTAAAATAGTAACGCNATCTGTTNATGGTCATCTGTTCCTCCTNCAAGTAGCACATCTAACCCAGTANTNGTAGCCNGNTCGNCACNTTCACATGCCAGCTTGCTTTAAGTAGTCTTCCGGCGTCAACCTGNNCNCTCGACTCACTTTCGTCGACCAAGCCACATATTNACGTCAAAGGCATTGAGATCGGCAAAACGCATCATTTCTGTGATGACGACAATAGCATCAGTGGTGGTGGCTTCCTTGGTTANTGGAAGAGGNAATTGCTTAGTCTGCTCAGCNCGAGCTGCGTACAACTTGATAGCAGCTGTTACAGCACGGGCAAGATCTTNNTCCGAGGGTCTAGTTGTTGTTTGGTTGTGACGTGCTTCATCNATCATGGTNACGAAAGCGTCTANTANCTTGGTNGCTGTCGGTTGCTGCTCAGAAATTATTTGATCCACCATAGGCAACTCCCTCATTGAAGATGCACGAGGCATGTGTATGCCTCCTTGGATAGAATCTCGCTAAGAAGTTGCGAGGTTCTTTTTNGGTAAGGTGATGAAAACCTCTCCTCCTTCAGTTCTTACTGCCACGGGACGGAGTCGATATTTNGGTACGGCCACATGTGCCCCTGTCCGAATATCGAATTCGAAACCGTGCCACGGGCAAATAACGTTGAGTTGGTTTCGTGCAAACACCCGCCCCANACTNTTTTTGTTTTCCGTAACGTCTTCAAGCACTCGCGGGAGAATTTTCCCTTGGCANGCTGGGCCNCCAAGATGCGGACATTTGTTCTCGTACGCATAAAATTCGCCATCTAGTNGAAATACNCCAACTTGCATTCCAGCGATTTCAATAACACGNCGACCAGGATCNTCGAAACTNGCAACTGTACCAATGTTGATTTCAGACATGGATTTANATTTGCCTCATCACAATACATCGCTCGGTTATGGCCGTACCCGTTTAATAGGAAGTCCAAAGAGTTTNGCAGCATTCANTCCAAGNATGTTTCTTTTNGCCTNNTCAGATAGAAAGGGGAGTGTCGTAACGGTGTGTGGTGGATTAAAGTCCCAGTGTGGCCAATCTGACGCAAAAAGCAGTTGGGTTTCAGCATTCATCATGTCCATTGTGACCTTAAGAGCGTTTGGATGACACTGNTCCATAGGNTGGCTAGAGAAATACATTTCTTTCATATANTCACTGGGNAACTTTTTTANACCTGGTGCTTCGTTCTGTCTCATCAAAAATTCATGATCAAGTCTTTGCATGAGATAAGGAATCCAGGCTAAGCCTCCTTCAACCCAAAGAGTCTTCAGTTTTGGGAACCGTTCAGGTATTGCATTTACGATCCAGTTCGTCATGTGAATCAAATTGTAGTGCACGAAGGAAAGNGCGTGCATNGAGATGAAACGATTNAGCATCTGNAATGAAGCGTCATTCCAATTGGGTCCCGCGTGAAAAACTANAGGCTTACCAGTNTCCTCAATCATGGCATAGAGACGCATATAGGAAGGACTGTGAACAGGGGCGTTTCGNACNGAGGTGACAGTAAATCCAANAATGCCTGGCACGTTACTNAAATCTTTTACNAGNTTTTCNCAGTCTTCNGGAGAATTAAAGGGGAGGTACACGAGTCCAAGNATGCGTTTATCTTGTGGAAGAATNANGTCGCGAAGCCATCGATTGTAAGCACGNGACAGATACANTTCTGCGCCGTCAACCGGACTCNTTCCCAAAAGNAGCATGGCNGTTGGNAAGATGACTTGATAATCCACACCCATGGTGTTCATCGNCCGACGCANTATCTGCACAAATCTATGGCCGGAAGTTTCTGGGTCATCGGTGAGTTCACGNGGTCCACTTTGGTGGGGCACTCGACCGGCCATCGACTGAAAGTTTTGCCCTGGTGCAAGATTACTCAACGGCATAGCAGACCCACCTTTGAGCATGGCCTGAGCAGTTTGTTTGAGNACATCGTTTTCAAGCAGGTCAATGATCTCAGGCCAGAATTGGGCTTCCTGAAGATGTGCATCGACATCGATGATCAAGTCGTATGCTTCGTGTTGCTGTGCGAACCTNGTCGCGTGTGACAAGTAGTCTCGCGTATCGGTCGCGGCAGTGATTTCTGGCAAATCACGAACTGTTTGGTCAGAACGATCATTCATGGGACATTTTCTCCACCTACGAGTGCTGTGCGCACCACNGATTTGGATACATNTTACGCTTTCCTCGATGTCGACACCGATTTAGTTCACTACCCATTGGGACTTGCCGATTTCGTTTAATACTGACATACCCNCTTCATCGCAGGACGCTGCTAGTGTCTACGGGGTCAAAGTGTAGTGCGTTCTGCATCTATAATTCCAGCCACCGGACTAGTATGATGAAGCGGTGTCAAAACCGTTACATATTGCGTTTCTTGGCTGCGGTTTCATTACTGGCGTCCACAGTCGACATTTAAAGGGCTTACGTGGTGATATTGTCCGAAGCTATGCCAGTCGTGACAAAAGCAAGGCCGAAGCCTATTGCAAGCGCTATCGCGGGGTAGGCAGTTNCAGTGGCTATGGGTCTGCTATAAAGGACCCGACTGTCGATGCCGTNGTGATTGCAGTGCCCCCCCGTTTTCATCTTGACCTTACCCTGCAGGCACTCGAAGCCGGTAAACACGTTTTGGTGGAAAAACCGGCTTATTTNCGGATGGCTGATTATTTGCGGGTACGTTCGGCGCGAGATCAAGCAGGACGTGTAGTGCTTGTAGGTGAAAACGATCACTATAAACCCTTAGCGGTTTGTCTGCGACGATTGTTGCGTGAGGATGTGATCGGNAAAATGGTCTTTGCNAACTTTACGACTATCGTACGACGCTTCAAGANGGCAGATGATTGGCGGAATGACGAGGCGATAGCTGGNGGNGATGCATTCTTTGAGGAAGGNATTCATTGGTTNCATCTTGCTAANAGCCTCGGTCCTGTAATTACCGAAGCGCANGGGTTTCGACCNACCTCNTTAAGAGATGGCAGTGATATTCGCGAGAAAAGCATGATGGTCGCTTTCCGGTACGATAATGATGCAGTGGGAGCACTTTTTTATTCACGTGAGATTCCATCGTTCTTACGCGGTCTTCGAATTTCGAAGTTGTTTGGACGTGCTGGCATCATTTCGTTTGAATCGAATGGAGCCATAGTATTGGTAAGAGGGGCACAATCAACTCGCTTATTGTTTCCTGGTTTCCGAGACATTCGCGGTTATCGAGCTATGTACCGTGATTTCGTTCGCGCAATTCGCACGAACCGGCCGCCAGAAATGAGCCTCGAAACTGCAATTATTGATCAGCGGCTTATGGACCAAGTTTATGCTACGGCCGGGCCGGTAAAAAATAGTGTACAAATCCTGTAGCGAGTTCCCTTAGCAGATGCCAACTGGGCGTTACGACATCATCATTCTTGGTAGTGGAGCCGGAGGAGGCACCTTGGCGCACGCACTGGCCAATACCTCAGCTAACATCCTTATCATTGAGCGTGGAGATTTTGTACCACAAGAAGTGGAGAATTGGGATCCCGAAGCGGTATGGAAGCATTTACGNTACCGNACNCGTGAAACNTGGNTNGATCATCGTGGNNAATCTTTTCTACCGTACACACACTATTGTGTTGGTGGGAATACGAAGTTTTGGGGAAGCGTACTCTATAGACTGCGTCGCCAAGATTTTGGCGAAGTCGAACATGTAGATGGAGTTTCACCGGCTTGGCCAATCGATTACGACACGCTGGAGCCCTTCTATGAGCGAGCCGAGCAACTTTATCAGGTCCATGGTGAGTGCGGAATTGATCCCACAGAAGCATTAAGGACGCCATTTCCTTATCCGTCGGTTGCTCATAGTCATGACATGATTGACTGTGTAGAGCAGTTACAGCAACAAGGACTGCATCCTTCTTCTCTACCACTTGGTTTGCAGCGCCCCGGAGAGGAGGGAGGCTGTATCTTNTGTAATACCTGTAATTCCTTTCCATGCTTTCGGCACGCGAAGAGCGACGCNGANATTTGTTGNGTNAANCCNGCNTTGCGTGAAACGAATGTCACACTTTGGACGGGTGCTGAAGCNAGGCGTCTATTGACCGATGCGTCGGGTCGTCGCGTTGAAGCNGTCGANGTTATGCAGCAGGGGGAGTTACGGCGCGTCGAAGCTCCACTTGTCATTGTCTCGTGTGGGGCAGTGAATTCAGCCGCGCTATTACTACGTTCTGCAAGTGGTCAACACCCCGACGGTTTATCTAATTCATCAGGATTAGTTGGTAAGCGATACATGGCACATCTGGCTACCATGATGCAAGGATTCCATCCGTTTCGTATTAATCACACNGTTTTTCAAAAGACGGTTGCGGTNAATGATTTTTATCTTCGTGGACCTGATGGTGGATATCCCTTAGGACAGATCCAGTCACAGGGNAGGACACANGGNGTAATGGCTCAGACTGTGGTGCCATGGATTCCACTTTGGGCCTACAACGCATGGGTNGCTCGCGGTGTTGATTGGCTCGCTATGTCGGAAGATTTACCACGGTTAGATAACTTCGTGACTTTGGATCGAGATGCACAGATTAGGCTTCATTATCGTCCGAATAACGTGGTGGCACATACTCGGCTAGTGCGAGAGTTCAAGCGTATACTTCGGCGGCTTGGTTATTGGGTTGTCATATCCCATTCGCATAAGCAGCAAAATACAACCCATCAGTGTGGAACTTTATGTTTTGGAACNGATCCAAATAAATCCGTGCTGGACTCCTACTGCCGCTCCCATGATATTGAGAATTTATTTGTAGTTGATGCTTCATTTTTTCCATCATCAGCGGCCGTAAATCCTGGCCTNACCGTTGTCGCGCAGGCGTTGAGAGTGTCTGACCACATCAAGGAAACAGAATTGCGCGTAGCTTCGTAGNAGGTAGTAAAGGAGAATTTCTGTGCGTGCTAGATCATTTAGTCACTGTGGGATTACCGTTTCTGATTTTAACAAGGCGGTTCNGTTCTATTGGGANGTGTTCCGGTGTCCTTTGGTGGGTGTGGCCGACACACCACCAGANCGGGTGCGATCGTTTTTCCACGTGGACGGAGAGCAACCACGCTGTAAGATTGGCTGGATCCGTGTCCCAGGNGGTGCTGTNCTTGAAATNTTTGAATTNCNACCAGACCAACAGGCNATCGCCATTCCGTGGAATCGAATCGGNCTCACTCANATTTCCTTNAATGTNCGGAATACNCAGAAATGGTACGAGTACCTCGTCAGTAANGGGGTGGAGTGTGTGAGTCNGCCCGAACGATCGCCTCGAGGCCACACATTCTTTTTTGCNAAGGACTTTGANGGCAACTTGATTGAACTGATGGATCTTGGATATATGCATTATGTTTTGAACTGGCTGGGTCCNTTGGGTGGCTGGTTGTTTAGNCGAGGGATGTATCGACGTTATTACGAAANACCTAANTCGGTTTAGTTCGATAGCCCTGTTTNCNAGGAAGATGGTTGTGAAACCTTCCNGNAGTTCTTTAGGGTNTTTGATTTTCTTAGGGGTGTTNCTAGTATTTCCGACTGCGAANTATGTGNGGNCNTCNGGATTACCGCTTAGCAGCGTACCGGAACTGATTGCGGTTTTAGCGCTTCTTCCTCTGNTTTGTTCTCGATGGCTTCGTCGNCTCTGGTTCCGNCATGTTTCNAGGGTGTTCAANGGAAATACGAAGATCCTCGTTNTTGTTCTCGGTCTCNGTCTTNTTGGAAAAGCNGTTCTCTTNACCAGTGGAAGNTATCAAGGATTTCCNGCTTGTTANCGNGCAGTAGGGNAGACACCGTCATTCAGCTCGTGCGAGAAATCCTACAATAATCCNTTGGGACGGTTTGCAGCTACCCGCGTAGACAANTTTATCGATTTTGGTNCCGATGATTGGGAGCTCTCATTTATGAACTCCTTNCGNTTTAACTACTACTGGTGGGTGGCNGATTCAGTNCTTCGAGATCGNATTCCATTTANGGCATCTTGGCNGGGTGTTGTGGAATTTGATGCTCCACAGACCNTTANTGTTGCGTACGTNGGAACGGGANAGNTAGAGATAGGTCCGGTAGGNTTGCGTCTCTTNCCGACTTATAGCCATATNGCNAACGAACAACTTCAAATACCTAAAGGNCNGCATAACGTAANTGTAACTTACATATTTGACGACGGACGTCGTTCCAGTATGAGTGGTGAACCTGGCCNTTATCCGACNTTGCGTCTGAATNTTGGAAATCGACCAATCTCAGCTATCGCACCACATCTTGCGTTCCGTCTCATTGGATGGTTTCTTGATTTATTTGCGTTAACTGGCGTCCTACTTCTAATAGGTTTCTATTGGTCAATTCTCAGATCTCAGTGGTTCTGCTTTATGGGCGTCAGTGTCTTGGCTTTTATCGTGTATGTCCAGCCTCTCTCGGATCTTCCCTCTGCAATTAACAGTTATGTATTCCTGTTCACGCTTGTAGCCGCCATGCTTGTTGTATGGTCCAGACGTAGGCATCATCTTTTGATGGCTTGTGCTGGAATGGCGATTCTGATTCTGGCGCATGAAGTGCGTGCACATCCCTCGTTGACGGCAGTGCTTTTGCGAGATGGCGGCAGAGACTTCCTGACCTATGAATCATTTGCGCGATCGATACTTGAGACTTGGTCGCTGCGCGCTGGTGAAGACATTTTCTATTTCCAAGCCTTGTCACGATATGTGACCTTTTTTCATCATCTTGTTTTCGGTGATGGCGATGGCCAAGTTACCGTGTTTTCACGCATTGCTTTGACAAGCGCTCTTTTGTGGTTTGGATGGCGATTTCGAGGTTGTAACAATTTTGGAAAACTTGTCATTTTTAGTGGCACAGTGTTGTTGGTCACGTTCGTAAATAGCACTGTGGTAGCCACCTTGATTCGTCAAGGAGCGTCAGAGTATCCGACGTGGTTGTTATTTCCTTTCGCTTTCACGTGGTTGTTTGCTTCAGGGCAAAAGTCTACGGCGCG
>NZSH01000061.1 GCA_002696705.1 Woeseiaceae bacterium
AGTTCACACTCTAGTGCTAAGTGGTGTTGGTATAGGTGTCGCACTACTTGTACGTCATGAACTTGTTTTGATCTCGTTACCAATAGCACTTTGGCTTGCGCTCGAATCATGGCCTGATTGGCGCCGTGCGCTCAGGCAAATCTCCATGGTGGCCACGCCGGCAGTTGTTGCGGTTATGATTACTGGTTATTACAACTGGATCCGGTTTGGCAATGTCTTTGATACTGGGTATCTGCGTGACCATACGGCAGGATTTTCTTCCGTCTTCGAAGGCGCATTAGGTTTGCTATTCAGTCCTGGTGGATCGTTCTTCCTGTACTCACCGTTGCTCATTCTGGGGATAGTTGCCTTATACGAATTGACACGCCACGACCGAAATTTAGGTATTTTGCTTGGAGGCGTTTCCCTCGTAATGTTTTGTTTTTATGCATCTCTTGAGCATTGGGATGCTGATCGGTCGTACGGACCAAGGTACCTATTACCATTAGCTCCTATGCTGTGTCTTCCTTTAGTGCGATGGTTCGCATGCTCGACTGGAGATGTGAGGCGACGTGCCGTCATCATTGGATTGGCTTTGAGTTTTATGGTGCAGTTGCCAGGTGTACTCGTAGATTTTTCCAAAGTTGGCAATACGCCTGAGATTGGGTATCAAACGCGTGAAGTGCGTCGCTGGCAATGGCCATCTTCGTCGTTCGCTCTTAATGTGAAGGCGGCAAGTGTCGCCGTTCCAGCGAACTTTCGGTTTTTGACCGGCATTGATCCCTCTCCGCCACGAGAACCAGCAGTTGGACTTGCACGTGATTATTCGTCTCAATTTTCGTACAGTCTGGATTTTTGGTGGGTCTACTTATTTTTTTTGACTACCGTTTCAGGA
This sequence comes from Woeseiaceae bacterium, assembly GCA_002696705.1. GTDB lineage: Bacteria > Acidobacteriota > Vicinamibacteria > Vicinamibacterales > UBA823 > UBA8106. Next base: position 875 of record NZSH01000061.1, read on the forward strand.
ACAACCAGTTTGTTACTCGGGATAGCATCGCTCGGTTCTGCTGGCGCACTTCTTTTGCTGCTTCGTCGTGCCGTTATTCACTTAGACTGATGTCGGCACAAATCTCGATACGGTCAATGCCACCAACTGAATTTGGCTGTCGGTGAGATTTGGATGGAGTGGCAATGAAAGCAGTTCGTTGCAGAGACGGTTCGCAGTTGGGCAGTCCACTTTATAGTCAGCGAACGCCGGTTGTTGTGGAATTGGGGTTGGGTAATGAATCAAGGTGTAGATTCCATTCGACTTTAAATATTCTTGAAGCCGGTTTCGTTCAGTCGAATGGACAGGAAACAAATGATAGACGTGACCTGCGTCCACTTCGGCTGGTATTCGCACGCTCGTTTCATTGAGGTTGGTTCGATAAAAAGCTGCCAAGCTTCTTCGTCTTTCAGTCCATTGGCGTAGGAAAGGCAGTTTTGCTCGAAGTACTGCAGCTTGAATTTCATCAAGGCGAGAATTCACACCCATAGACTCGTGGCGGTGTGGCAACGACTGGCCCCCATTGCGCAAGCGGCGAATTTTGTCAGCAAGTGCCGTATCGTTGGTTCCGACGATTCCTCCGTCTCCGATAGCCCCGAGATTTTTTGTAGGATAGAAACTGAACGCTCCGCCACTACCAAAGGTGCCAACGGGACGTCCCTGGCAGGTTGCGAGGTGCGCTTGACAACAATCCTCAACGACTGCCAAGCCATGACGTCTTGCAAGATGCATAATGGCAGGCATCTCCGCCGCTTGACCGAAGAGGTGCACTGGTAAGATCGCGGCAGTCTTTGGTCCGATTGCCGCGCTCACTGCGGATGGAGCCAGAGTCAGTCGTTCCGCATCGATATCCGCAAAGACCGGAGTAGCTCCAACCATCACAATCGCCATTGCTGTAAACGCTGCTGAAAGTGGTGTTGTAATGACTTCATCCCCAGGCCCAATATTGAGTCCTTTTAGTATTAGAGATAGTGCGTCGGTGCCATTTCCGACTCCAACAGCTTGCGCCAGACTAGACGCAGCAGCAAATTCCTGTTCAAATTCCTCAACCTCTGCACCCAATACGAACGATCCACTTTTTAAGACACGTTTAATCGCAATCTCCATAGCTTCAGTCGCTTTGTCAGACTGCAGATTCAGGAATGGAATTTCTTTAACACTCATGACTTTAAGATTCGTTTGCGTGGGTGGCATCAACGTAATGACGCAGATTTTTTCGATAAAAATCTAGTGTGGATAAAAAGCCATCTCGCAATGTAGTTTTTGCTGTCCAGCCAACCGCATTCTTGAATTTAGTTGAGTCAGCGTAAAAATTTCCTATATCAATGGCCTTCTTGTCCTCTGGCCAAGTAACGTACCGGACAGTACCAGCATGAGCTATCTCGAGTAAGAGTTTTACGAGATTTCTATGGCTAATCGGCTCTATCCCTCCAACGTTATAGACATTGCCATTGCATGTATCTGATGCACCTGCTTCAAGAAATGCCTCAGCCGCGTCGTCTACGTAGACGAAATCACGCAGTTGTGACCCGTCACCGTAGACCTGTATTTCATCGTTTTCAAGCGCCAGACGAATAAACCATCCAATGAAACCCTGTCGGTCGTGTTTGATGAGCTGGCGAGGACCGTAGACATTCGTCAGTCTGAGCGAACAGGCACGAATGTCGAATATGTTGTTGTACACGAGATGGTAGTACTCTCCTGCAACTTTGTTAATACCGTTGACATCAACCGGTCGAACTAGGTGTTCTTCAGTTACTGGGAGATGGTCAGGGTGACCGTACACCTGTCTAGTACCAGCGAAAACAACTTTCACTCCAGGGTTGTGCTTTCTGCACGCTTCTAACAGTGATAGCTGGCTGCGGCAATTAATTTCCAAGTCAGTATGGGGATCTCTCATGCTATCGAGATGGCTGACTTGACCTGCAAGGTTGAAGATTACATCTCGGTCACGCACAAGATGATCTGTGGAATGCTCATCTCTCATATCAACCACATGCACTGACACCTGGTCTTCAATGCCATGTATGTTGTAGGGATTACCCCCGTAATCCTGAATAAGAGAATCAATAATCACAACGTCAGCATCTAGGGCCACAAGTCGATGCGCCAGGTTGCTACCTATGAAACCGAGACCACCGGTGATCAGGACTTTACGACCGGCATAAAAGGTGTCGTACCCTGGTGTCACGAGTGCTCCTTTTTGCCTTTTTCCCAGACAAGCTTGCGCCAGAGATTTAGCACGTCAATAACCGTCCGAAACACTCTCCTAAAATTGAAAAATTGAGATTTGCCATAGGCGCGATGGTAATGATGTACTGGGACTTCAACGATGGAGTATCCAGCATCTTGAACTTTCTTCATTATCTCCAGGCAAATTACACCGCTGTTTTGTGTGAGGGAGACACGCTCGAAAATACTACGCCGAAGAAGTCGAAAATCGCAGTCAACATCTCGAATCTGTAGGCCAAACAAGATCTTGACAAGATAATGGTAGCACCGACCGATTATGATTCGGTGGAGTGGATCTGAACGGCTAATCTTGTAGCCATTTACCAGATCGGCCTCATCAGTTAAGTGGTTCCATAAACTAACTATTTCACGCGGGTCGTACTGGGCATCACCGTCTGTATAAAACACCAATGATTTACTGGCTGAGGCAAACCCGGTTCTGAGTGCCGCTCCATAACCTAAGTTCTCGGAATGATTAATTACCCGAAGTCTTGAATAAACGCGCTCTAATTCGCTTAGAACATCACTAGTAGAATCACTGCTGCCATCGTTCACCACGATGATTTCATAGTCCTCCGTGAGTTGTCGCGCGGTTGTTATGGCGCTGATGACCATACTGGCGATAGTTCCTCCGTCGTTATAGGCGGGGAAAAATATGGTTAGTCCAGCAGCGTGTTCTTTATTGGTTATGTGTGCCATCATGCCGTTTAACTAGGCAATATATTGGCCAGAATATGGTATGCGACTCGGCGAAGGACAACGCGCCAGAAGCAACTAAATTTTACGTCATACGCATCATTAGAATAGCTGAACCACGTATGCTGATTCTGTTTTGAATTGGTTTTTCTGTTTGGTGGTTACTATATCATTATCGTAACTAACGATGACTGACGGCTCCATCATTCCAGATTCCGGTAAGGATGTAATTGTTGACTAGCCAGGCAATTGACAGGCTCCTCTCATTCCTTAAACAGGATTCGTCTCGTTGGCGAGCGCTTGTCTTGATCTTTGTATTGTCGTTGCCTGCTGTGACCACTCGGTTATATGCGTCCGACGAAATCCAGTATTTTGCGTACCTCAGGTCGCTTTGGTTCGATCAGGATTTATCGTTCGAGAATGAGTATCGACATTTTTATGATCGTGGNGTTGCNAAGACGNTTGGGTTTCAAGAAACGTTCCTCGAAATGACGACTTCAACAGGTTTACGATANAACTTTGGAACCATTGGATCAGCGATTCTGTGGGCGCCATTTTATGCAGCGGGTGATTCCGTAGCTCGCATCATGCGGGCTAGCGGATCAGATGTAGCTGTAGATGGATATTCTGCACCGTATATTACTGCTGTAACTCTTGGATCAGCCGTGTATGGATTTTTGGCGCTTGTTTTATCGATCGTTGCTGCGCATCGTATTGTGGGGAGCGGTATAGTCCCAGGATTGTTTGTCTGGTTCGGCACACCATTATTCTTTTACATGTACATTGCTCCGGGTATGGCGCATGCATGCTCTGCATTCGCTGTTGCTGCGTTCGTAGTAACGTGGTTGCGCGTTCGTGAAAGATGGTCAATCCAAGGCGTGGCCCTTCTCGGCTGTTTTGCTGCNCTCATGGTAATGGTTCGTGAGCAAGATGTATTTTTTCTCATTGGACCAATCGTTGATTTNATCTGGTCGTCTTGGAAAGATGTTCGGGGGCCAAATCCCTCAGAACGTTCATTTNTGCCTCGTATTCAGGTTGCCATTGTNGGAGTGTTGGTTNCCTGTTTTGTGTACCTACCGCAAGTNATTAGCTACATCGTNTTAAATGGGCATATCGGNCCACCAAATGTCATTCAGACAAAAATGGACTGGACGGCACCCTATGCGGGCCTTGTGTTGTTGTCGTCNGAGCATGGGTTGATTGTGTGGACCCCGTTGGTCCTGCTAAGTCTGTGCGGCCTGATTCTGCTCGCGATCCGAAATCGTGAAGAGGGCTCTGGTCTTTCTAGAATGTCTCATGTGACTTTAGGTTTGTTGCTTATGGCCGTGACACAAGTTTACGTAACAGGCAGTCTGTCATCCTGGGCCTCGGCCGGCGCNTTTGGTCAACGACGTTTTGTAGGTGCAACCGTTATATTGGTTATCGGTTTAGCTGCGTTTCTGAAGTTTGTCANNTCTGGCTGGAAACGTCAGGCGTTAGGATGTCTTATCGGTTTATGCATCTGGTGGAATATCGGTCTGATGGTTCAATTTGGAAGTGGAATGATGGATCGGCAAAAAATCGAACTCCAAANGAACGCNTATAATTCGTTCGTTCGNGTACCACNAGAACTACCGAGTCTTGCNTATCGATACTTTTTTNATAGGCACTCATTCTACGAGCCCCATAACGAATGAATCAACGCTTAAAGCTTCTGTACCTTGCCGANATTCGCTTTCCCCTTGAACGNGCGAATGGCATCCAAACAATGGAAGCTTGTCATGCGGCAGCTTCTTTTGGCCATGATGTAACCCTTCTTGTTCGCGCAGANACTAGACGTCCTTCCCGTGATCCATTTGATTTCTACGATTTGNGTCCTATTGAAACCCTGCATGTGTGCCAAGTGCAAGTTTGGGGAACACATCAGATGCGTCGNGTGGGCTACCTACTTCACGTAATTTTCAGAGTAATTGCTTGTGAAGACTATGATGCGATCTTAACTCGTGACCTTGGTGTTGCAAGTATCTTGCTCAGATTGCCGNGCTCAAAGATTCCGCCAGTGATATACGAGTCTCACAACTTTGATCCNCTCGTCGCCGAATCCTTATCATCTGTCGTTTCNGGTGGTCGGGCAGCTAGTGAAGCAAAGCGCCGAAGACTGCTGGCTCGTGAAGAAAGGGTCTGGTGTCAAGCGGATGGATACATTTCGACGACCCAAGGCCTTTACACAGAATTAATCAAGNGATTTGGTCATCGACAGCGAGCAGTTGTGATTCCGAATGGTGTGCGGATACCTGCTGAGCGAGCGTTCGTTTCGCCGAAAGAGTCCTCCGANCCACTACTTGTGTATGCGGGACATCTCTATCCTTGGAAAGGCGTTGACGTTATTGTTCATTCACTTCAATTTCTGTCAAAAGTGCGNCTTGTGATCGTNGGCGGTGTTCCGTCTGAAGATGATCTGGGACGATTACAAGAGTTGGCCCGCGCACTTGGTGTACAGAAGCGAATAACTTTCACTGGATTGGTACCACGAAAACGTGTTCCAAGTCTTCTTGCGGATGGTGATGTTCTGGTGCTTCCGACNCTNGCNGTGGGATCGTTAGGGAACTATACGTCGCCGTTGAANCTCTTCGAGTACATGGCGTCTGGTAAGCCAATAGTTGCGTCGAATATACCAGCCATTCGTGAAGTATTGACGGATGAACATAATGCCGTACTTGTAGANCCGGGCGACGGAGAAGCCCTTGGACGAGGTATNAAGCGGGTAATTAGTGATCANGGCTTNGCAGGAAGGATTGCTCGTCGTGCATTCGACGAGGCGACAAATTACAGCTGGANCCAGCGTGCCGNGCNAGTCATGGATCTCCTTACAGCGGTTGTGCAGGATCGTCATCGACAAAACTGAGAGATTTATCTTCCGATGATTTCTGAAGAATTACGGTCACTCGTAAGGTGTCCTGATTGTCGAGGTCGGCTGCAGACGAGCAGTAGTGAGCTAATGTGTCCGAAGTGCGATCGTCATTACCCGACTGCTGACCATAGCTTCTTGGACCTGCGACCGAGTTCAAGGTTTGATGAGACNACTAAATATCTNGATGAGAAATTACACGNAGATGAGAGATACGAGACTGTTTCTCNNCCACTNCTTTCGACGGCAATCCGTAATGACATGNTGAATAAATTTTTGGATTTNGAGGCTGGAGATCGTGTGCTTGACCTTGGCTGTGGGAGTGGACGCTTCTTAGTTTGGAATACGCTTCCGNGNATACATCTGGTCGGTATTGATGTTAGTCCGCATTTTGCTCTTGAAGCNAGGAACAATATAGANCTACTGCTTGGGGATCTTCGGCGCCTTCCCGTTGAGGANGGTGCTTTTTCCAAGGCTTATTCNTTTGATGTCNTNGAGCACTTGTCTCGAGACGATCTCGTGAGCATGCTTGACGAGGCTAATCGAGTTTTAAAGCCAGGTGGTCGGTTATTTGTTTACAGTCACGTGCGTCAGAATTCTATTTTGGCAATAGGATTACGCGCGATTAATCGGCTCGCTAGCGGTCTCGAAGCGATCGGTTTATTGGATCTGACCCACGAGCGACTACGGAAATCCGATCATCGCAATCCGCTTGCCGATATTGATGACCTACATAGTCTTGTGACAGTGGCTGGATTTAGTGTACGACGTATTCGGTACTACACGCCGCTCATTGGTGGTTTTATTGAAAATATCCTGCTTCGCGTAGCTGAACACGCNCTNTCGAATCGGATCAAAGCACGAAAGGTCATTGGAGCNGGTGAAACGGGAAAGGGTCATGCGTCCCCGTCGAACCCTATGCAAATTGCGCGTGCTGACGCAAAGCGCTGGATTGCTAAGCGTGGTGTTGTCTACCTAGTGTTACGATGCATGACTTGGTTNATGANAATCGANTTATGGTTATTCGGTCGGATTAAATCCGGACCGTTTTTCACCCTACTTGAAAAGACGTCGACATCTTCATCGACGTGACGACTGATGCGCATTCTTTACGTGGCACCTGATCAGCCCATACCTGGCACNCAAGGTGGTTCAGTGCATGTTGCGTCAGTGGCTGATGGGCTTGCAGCACGTGGACATGATGTGCATGTGCTGGCAGCGCCTGGCGAGGGTGGATTTCCTTCCGGTGCGGTGCATTGGTACGATGCCAGACCGCCGATGGGAATGCAGAAGTTGCGATTGCTNCGATCTGNTCGGGTGCTGACGAGNGCACGGTCGGTTCAACCCGACGTGATTATCGAGCGCTATTACAATTTCGGTGGGGAAGGGCTTCTAGCCGCCTCTGCGGTGGGGGCACTCGCAGTGCTTGAGGTAAACGCNCCAATCATCGATTATGCCGGTTCTCCAAAGCAGTGGGTCGATCGGGCACTGGTGGTTCAGCCAATGCGACGATGGCGTAACTGGCAATGTACGCACACCGACCTGATTGTTACACCGCTCTCCGANATTGTGCCAGAGTCTGTGCCTCGTGAANGCATACTTGAAATCGAGTGGGGCGCAGACACAGCACGTTTTCATCCCTCNGCTGCGGGGGTTATACCATTTCGTCGTGNNGCGGGAGAGATAATTGTTGTTTTTTCCGGTGCGTTCCGNACNTGGCATGGTGCCATACATCTGGTGCGTGCCGTGGCTCAATTACAGGCTGCCGGAAGACACAACATCAAGGCTGTGTTCATTGGCGATGGTCCTGAACTGGAACNCGTTCGGCGTGAAGCNTCTGGTTTAACCGGAGTAATATTTACTGGGNGTTTGCCACACAACCAAATGCCAGCATGTCTTGCAGCCGCTGATATTGGTGTGGCACCTTTCGANGTGACTGCCTTTGGACCCCTATCACTGGGATTCTTTTGGTCNCCACTGAAAGTCTTCGAGTACATGGCTGCAGGGCTTCCGGTAGTAGCACCAAATATTGATCGGCTCTCACAGTTGATTGAAGATGGACGGGAAGGCGTGTTGTACGATGCTTCGGATGCTACAGCTCTTGCTGGGGCGTTAGTTGAACTTGCCGATTCNGTCAATCGCCAGAAGCTNGCTGTAGCTGCTCGGCATCGAGCTGTGAAACATTATGGATGGGATAGTCATTGTCGCAANCTTGAACAAGGTATTCGAGANGCGCTCAATCGACGGACAAGTGTNGGATAGTTACTTNACCTGGAGTNGTGTCAAGCGTGTCAGAAACGCTCAGTGACCCGTTGCGTGTCCTAATTAGNACCGATGCCTTTCCACCGGTATGCGGTGGCAGTGGATGGAGCACGTATGAATTAGCCAGGGCATTACGGGCAACTGGACACCATGTTCTAGTCACTCGACCACGTGTTGATCGATCGTCTAGCGTGGATNTCGAGGTTTATGACGGTTTTCAGGTTTTAGATTATCAAGCGTACAGTCCTGACATTCCCTATGTACGGAACTACTTCAAGAGTGAAAGACTTTCTCGACGGTATGGTAATTTTCTTCGANCGCTTATACGNGCAGAGAGAATTTCNGTGGTACACGCGCAACACCGATTGAGTGGACCACCATCAATTGCTGCAGCGAACGCTGAAGGTATTCCNGTTGTTTGTACGGTTCGTGACTATTGGCCNATCTGCTATTGGTCCGATTTGATTCATGATTACAAAGTGACCACGTTATGCCCTGGTTGTTCCACAGGCATGATGACTCAGTGCGTGCGGCCAAGAGCGGGTTTGGCGTGGCCCCTCGCTTTACCGATGATCCCATATATGAAGGCGAATTTATCGATGAAGCGGCGTGCCCTTAGTCAGACCTCTGCNGTCATAGCGGTGAGCACTTCAATGGCGGACAATCTGCGCGAACGCGCGCCAGAGTTGCGTGCGACTCGNATTGAGCAGATTCCGAATCCTATAAATGTCGAAGCGGTTCGCAAAGCCACCATGGGCTCTGCTTCACCCCTTNAATCTCCATATGCTCTATATGTTGGAAAACTGGCGACTAATAAAGGCTCACTTAAATTGATTTCAGTTCTTGAACAAGCCANGCTTGATAGACCGCTTGTCATTGTTGGTGATGGTCCTGACCGACCGTTGTTGGAAANCTTGGCAAAACGTTCCAACTGCGANATTCGATTCATGGGCTGGCTGCCGAGGGTTGAGGCTCTTTGCTGGATGCGGCATGCATCAGTGTTGATATTTCCTTCCCATGGTCCCGAGTCACTCAGTCGGGTGCTCCTCGAGGCGGCCGCGTTGGGTACNNCGATCGCGGCCATGGATACAGGTGGCACGCGGGACATCATTACAGATGAAGAGACCGGCCTTTTGTCGAATGATGTCGATAAACTTGGTAATGATGTGAATCGACTCATTAATGATGCAGGGCTTCGACAACGTCTGGGTCAGGCAGCAAAGGNGCATGTTGAAGNAATNTTTGATGCAGAGATNGTCGCTGGTCGTGTTGTAAAACTGTATCGTGACCTTATTGAGAGTGCTGCATTGCGTTAGGAAAACTCGCAGGANTGAGATGGCCAAAATATGAACCAGATGTCGCCGTTGCGAATTGCCATCGTCACTCGGGCGATGGCTTCCTTGCACGGTCCCGGTGGACTCGAGCGGCATGTTGATGACCTTGTTCGTCATNTGCTCGCATCAGGGACGGNGGTGNCANTGATTACGAGACCATCGACGAGGGTTGTGGATTCCCAACAGTCAGAGATTCTCAATCATCAAAATCTCACCTTCCATCCAATCTCTTATCGAACNTTTCCNGGTTTCGGATACCGAGGAACTACGATTCTTGACCGCAATAGCGCGTACCCATTTTTTGGTTGGCGGGCAGGTCGTGTGGCAGCCCGTTTAGCTCAAGATGGACAGATTGATCTCGTGCATGGGCATGGGGCAAGTGTTTTNGGGTTTGCGCGGACGCGACANTTGGATAATTGCCGAGTACCGTTNGTGTTGAATCCACATGGTATGGAGGAATTTGGTGGCNTTGGTCAATCGCGATCAGCGTTGAAAGCGTTGGCGAACCGGCCGTTACAGTTGGCGGTTCGCGCCTGTGCACACGCGGCCGACTGCATCATTGCAACCGACAAAGCAATGGTGCCAAACGTTGTGTCTAATCTCCGAACACAGGAATCACGTGTNACGGTCGTGCCGAATGCCGTGGATCTTGAAGTCTGTGATNGCNNTGCAAGTGTTGAGTTNGGACGACAACAACGAANGACTAACGGGATTACACCAAGCGAANTTCTTATCTTGAGCGTCGGACGTCTGGATAAGAATAAAGGATTCGATGTCCTGGCAAGGGCGTTAGCTCAAGTCAATCAATCNCAATCTGGNCAGACACCCGTGAGTNGGCTTGAGCAGAATTGGCGATGGGTTGTCGTGGGTGANGGACCTGAACNTCGGGCGTTGGTGAAACTGGTTAATCAGCTTGGCATTGGCGGTCGGACAGTATTTACTGGTCGNTTGTCTGACGCGNACGTACATGCTTGGTACGAGACGGCCTCATTGTTTATCCATCCCACTCTCTACGAGGGTAGTTCGCTGGCTACGCTCGAAGCGATGGCGCATCGGCGGCCAGTTATCGCCACCATGGTTGGTGGTTTGCCGGACAAGGTCGAGCCTGGTGTCAGCGGGTGGTTGGTCGAACCAGGGAGTGTAACAGCACTGGCTGCGGTCATTCGGGACGCGATTGGTCAACGAGAACGTCTTGCAACGATGGGCCAAGCTGGTCGCTCCATCGTCGAGCGTGATTTTTCTTGGAATACCGTAATTAAANACTTANTGGCAGTATATCGAGAGNTATTGTTACGTGNTGAAACGCTTGGTGATGTCTAAGGTGGCGTTTCTGTCTGATCTGCCATGTAGCAGGTCGACTGCTGCATCAAAAACGCTATCCGCTTCCACGCCAACTAAGCAATCAGGAATGTATCCACGACAACCGCATGGCGGTTTTCTAATCTGGTTGCACGGACTACACGGTAGATCGATCCGGATAATTTTTACGTTTGGTCCCAAAGGTCGATAGTTTTTTGGGTCAGCTGGTCCAAAGATGGCCACGACGGGGGTTCCAACGGCTGCCGCCAGATGCATGGGGCCCGTGTCGGCACTTAAGAAGACTTGGAGTTGACTCAGAACACCCGCAAGGTCAACTAGTTGCATCTGACCGACCAGATCCACGACAGGTACATCAGGTGCGAGGGCAGTCTTGACCTGTTCGACGATTAACCGATCGGCAGTTGAGCCGGTAAGGACCAGTACTGCTCCGTGTTCGCGTGCGAGTCGGGTGCCCACTTCTGCGAAACGAAGTGGATCCCATTGCTTGATTTCACGACCACCACTGGCGTGAATTCCGATCCAGGGAACGTTATCTCTGATTCCAGGAAGATGCATTGTCGAGTGCTGTACAACATCAGGCGGAAGCTGTAAACGTACAGTTAGTTTTTCATCGTCTCCAAGTGGAGCCCTGCCTGGCAACACATGGTCGACTAATCGAATTGCGTTTNTCGACGTATGTGCTTCTGCATTGTGTACGATACGTTTTGTAAGTAAGGCGCCACCACCCTTGATATCGAATCCTGCTCGCTCTGGTGCGCCAATAAGTGCCATGACTAAATTGGAACGGACATCAGCCTCAAAGTTGATCGTTAAATTGTAACGAGTGGCCCGCCATCGACGTATACATGTCCACAGTTCGCGAAGGTTTCCGTGAGATCCATTTCGAGTCAACCAGGACATGTCGATGTGATCGATATGGTTTATATGAGGAATTAATTTCGCCAACGAACAATTCCAACTTCCTACAGCAAGGTCGATCCGGGCTTCTGGAGCTCGCGATCTGACCAACGCGATCGCATCGAGCGTCATCAGTAAATCCCCGATCCGTTCCAACCGTAACAGAAGAATTCGTTGTTGAGCGCCAGAGTCAGGCGCGATTGTTAAGAATTTTAGAAAAGGGGCTGTGAGAGTCAGTAGTAGATCGAGAACGCCGACGATTAGACGCTCACGAAAATCGTGGATCCTTAAATGAGTCAGCATTGGAGTCAAGCGTGTGTTTTCAAGGAGGACCCTTGGCCTTTACAAGAATCAACAACCTTGTGTACCAAATAATACCTCCTTTGAATATTTTTAGCCGTCTATCGAATTTCTACCCGATCGATCATGACACCCAGTTCGCGGTCGTCAGTTGTACTTAAGGTCTTGCTGGGATTCCAGGTGTTTCCTTCGATAAGAAGCGGAATCTGAGTGGTCGCTTTTCCAAGATCTGCGGCAACGTTGGGTGGAATCGCGAACGTGTATGGCAAGAATCCTGTTGTCACTAGGGCTTGCCCGAGTTTTACATCGTTAATAGACACTGCTATATAAGCCGGTTCTTCACTTACAGGTCGACCACCATCACTAGCCCAGATCGTGACCTGGTGGCTACCAGGTGGCACATTTACAATCGAAACCGAAGATTGTTTGCTGGACCAACGAAACGTCACATCTTCGGATAGTGCTTCTTTTGCATAAAACTGTACAACCTGCAAATCGTCCATCCAGCCTACATCCAGAACAAACGGTTGGCGTTCACGTGTGACTGGAACAAATTTGTAAAGGCCGAAATCAAATTCCTTGAACCGTACCTCAGTGGGATACTTGTTCAGCGACGATTCATATTCAGGAATCTGAAATCGGTCGCTTAAGATTGGCTCAACGGCGATCGTATTTACGGGTAGTCTGGTACCGCCTCCACCAAGAAAATATATGTCTTGATAGTGTGCGTGTCCCCAATTGATAAATTCTTGGAACGCAAGTTCGTCAGGTTGTGGAGTGCTCAATACAAGAACGTTTTTTTCATAAGTATACGCAAGTGGTAGCGCAAGTACATGTAGGTCAGATGCTGCTCTCGATTCCACGATGATTAGATCATCAGCTGTGAAGGTTTCAGCTATCTGTTCCAGTCTTGGTATCAAGCCTTCGTACTCCACATGGTTCATAATTTGGCTTGAGGCTGTCACGTATTGTCGACCGAGCAGAGCCACGAAGGTGAGCCCGATCGCGAATCTTGCTAGATATCGTAGACGAGCTTGCCGTTCTCGTGGAAACGTACGGTGGGTACCAGAAAACGCAACAACACCAATGAACAGCAGTGACATAGGTAGGATGATCGGAAGAAATCGACGGGCCATCCAGAAGTGTTCAGGAACAATGCGGATTTTATAGAAATAAAAGAACGCAACAATTATTGTTGTTAGCAGAAGTGCCGGAGCTTGCCAGAATGATCTCCGCATAACGATTACTAATCCCAACAGTGCAGCGACCAATCCGTAAGGATTCAAATAATATAGGGCGTAAGTCCGAAGTGCGAAGGCATCATGTGGTGCGAGGAGTCCCCCTGGNGTCCTAAAAAAATATGNGTAAATGGCGCCACAGCAAACTACCAGACCTAGNATGGTNGGGANCCACGAGTGCACTCGGATTTTGACNGATTTGTATTGTATCGACACACATAAAAAGATTGTTACGAGTAGNCCAAGNACGAGCAAGCCGATATGGGAGGGNGTCAAGTTCTTTACNAACTCGATGGGTAGTGCCACATAGGGTTTCAGGATCGTAAANAAATANAGTCCAGCAACCATTTGCCACATAACGAACGGGGCNAGGAAACTTNTCCGTGGTCGCCGATTGTCAGCAGTACTTANCAGCATTGCACCAACAACAGCAATTAGGCAAAGCACAGCGGGAAACCGAACGAACATTGATAATCCAAGTAGGGTGGCAGCCACTGGTCCAAAAAATTCCAACTCGTCAACGTAAGCCCGCGCGAACGCCAAGAGTCCAGCTAAAAGCACGGTCTGTAATACAAGTTCTGAATTTGGATAGCGACTGTACCAGATCTGAATAACGTGAATAGACAGTAATAAGGCACCTATCAGAGCTGGAATAGTTCCGACGAGACGTGCTCCAAGAAAATAAAGCGCAAGCACTCCGAGAATTGCCCAGACACCGACGACTGCTCGTGCGCCATCGATGCTATCTAGTCCATAACCGATCGCGATCCAGATCGGATAGAGATGAGGAAATTGTCCTACAACGGTTCCCGAGTCTGGATCGGTGACGAAGTACCCCATAAAGCGCAGACCGGTGTGTGCTGCTTGTGTTCCGCTCTTTGGTTGCTCAGAGATGAAGAGGTCGCGTGATTCTGATGGAAGGGAAGCCAGAAGCGAATCAGTTATTACAAGTGATCCGCTTTGCGCGATCTGAAGNCCTTCGTTCATATAAACACCTGGGTCTTTGCCTCCCATGAGATATTCTGCGGGTGGGAAATAAAGCCAGATGCCCAAGCAGATGAGTGCAATGGGNGCCAAGGCNGTGCCGTTCGGCAGGCGAGCGGAACCTTCGAAACGTAGACCTTGTCGAAAGAGTGCCACGATGACACCGGACAGGAAACCGTTAATTAGCAATAACCGCTCGAAACGGTAGAACTCAAGCCAAGCTAGCGCCAACGCAATGGTCGATGAAATTGCGATGCTAATAATAATTGCCCAGAAGACCCGTTCTTCCGCAGCCAAGCGTTCTCGGCGCTCTCGTTCGAAGGTTGGCAAGCGAAAGACCAAGGCCCCTGGCAAGTAGGCGACAAGAATGAGGCTAAAAAGACTGTATAACATGACAGAGTATTGGCTAGTGCTTACGCGTTAAATTCAAATGTTGAGATGAGGATACAAAAATCCTGATGTAAAACGAAATTTCTCTATAAATTTAAAGAGCCATGGTAGAGAAATTATAAATGATGGGTTAACGTGCACTTGGCCCTTGTAATCATTGCCATTAAGGTCATATGAAAGCTGATTTTCAACCTTGCAATTTGTGTGGCGATAAAAACGTCATTGAATTCCTCTATCGTCGACGGAAATATGCGATCGTCCGCTGTGCAATCTGTGGGCTCGTCTATGTCAATGACCAGCCGACCCAGACGGAGCTGAATGAAATCTATTCTGCTGAGTTTTTTAAGGTCGGGACAAAATTCTCCAATGATGTTGATGGTCCATCCGTTGTCAATGCACGCAAACGACTGAACGATCTTCGAGCCTTGCCAAAAGTGGGTCAGACCCAGTGGTTGGATGTCGGATGTGCAACTGGTGATTTCATGACCGTGGCTAAAGAGTGTGTGGACACAGTTGTAGGGGTCGAGGTCTCCTCGTTTGCGAGTAGTCAGGCGCGCAAGCGAGGCTTGGCTAATGTAATTGAGGCCGATTTCCTTGAAGTTAATCTTGAAAAAGAACAGTTCGATTTGGTGAGTATGTGGGACGTTATTGAACACGTCCGCGACCC
This sequence comes from Woeseiaceae bacterium, assembly GCA_002696705.1. Taxonomy (GTDB): domain Bacteria; phylum Acidobacteriota; class Vicinamibacteria; order Vicinamibacterales; family UBA823; genus UBA8106. The sequence goes on from NZSH01000061.1 coordinate 16,100, forward strand.
GACGGCAACTTTATCGAAAGCCTTTAGTGCGTTAAAACCTGGCGGATACTTAACTTTGACGACTTGCAATATTCAGAGCCTCTTCGCACGGTGTATGGGGCGGCGGTGGCATCTAATGATCCCACCTCGGCATCTGTACTTTTTTTCGCCGACCAGTATCCAGACCATGCTGGAATCGATTGGATTTATGCTGTTTTCGATTTCAAAGCCAGGCAAGCACGTGCCACTGGATTTTGTTGCGTGGAAGCTTGCTAACTTATTTGCGCCATTTGCTGAAAGGTTTGTTCTGCGAGGTGCGGAAGTTATCGGACTGGGACGACTTGCGCCTGTTATTAACTTAGGCGACATCATGACGGTGATAGCTCAGAAACCCGGNCGTTAATATTACGAGCGGNCGGCTTCTGAGTAGATCTCGTCGAGTCTGCTTGCGAACTNTGTCCACTGATAATTGTTGCAAACCTCGGNGCGAGCCGTTTGTCCAAGTTCGCTCCGACGTGCAGGATTCTTCAATAGATTTTCAATCGCCATCGCAAGCGCTAGNTCGTCATTTGGTGGAACAACCAGAGCCGTACGCCCGTCGACAGCTACCGCGTCAATTCCACCTACCTTCGTTGTGACCACTGCTGTTTCAGATGCCAGTGCTTCCATGAGAATGTTTGGTAAACCATCNACATTACCGGCGTCGTCTTGAATCGATGGNACAACTACGAGATCAGCCGCAGTNAGATAACCTGGTATGTCGTCTTGTGGCAGTTTCCCAGTGAATTGAACATTGTTATTGAGATTGAGAGAGGTTACTTCGGCCCGCAACTCANCATCTAGGTCACCGATGCCTGCGATGATTANTTGCAGGGTNGGCCANTTTGGNATNAGTCGGACTGCTGCTTTCAGCAGGGAACCGAACCCTTTCTTTCTGACCAGTCGGCCCGCCATGAATACCATGGGTTGATCAGCAGAGATATTCAGTTTGTGACGGACCCTCGCTCTNGCGATTGCATCGGGTTTGAAGCGATCGCCATCGACTCCATAAGGAAGCACTTCNATTCGGTTTTCTCTTGCGCCAAGTGCCATCGCTCGCTGCCGTAGATTGCTACTACANGCNGTNACCCANGCTGCGCGNTGGAATGCAAACTTNGCAGCTCGTCGAGCGAGGCNGTGATGTTCGGCTACAAATATGTCNGAGCCGTGCAGGCTNAGGATGACTGGGATANTNCCGGCAGCCGTTGCCGCAATCACACCACCAGGAATCACCCAATGACCGTGCATAATCGTAGCNCCATGGGTTTTTGCNACNTTCTGAGCGGCTCGCCAACCTGCGAANAGGGCAAATGGAGCCGCCGCATAGGCAGATGGTCGAAGGTCCGTATCGTTTTTCAGAGCGCTTGCATAGCCGAAGACATTCAATGAGGAAAGTGGCATGTANCGAAAAAAATGGAAATGAATACCGTTTTCGNCNGATGCTCGCTTNATGAGTGGATGCCATGGAGCGACGACGTGCACTTTATGACCGNGTGCAGCGACACCACGTGCAATTGGCTCCATAAAGGTGCCGACTGTATCCCCAGGAAATCTAGGGTATGACGTCGTCACCATGACCACCGTCTGACGAGTCATTTACGCCTGTCGAAGCGAATCGCAGAGATCTGTTCGCAGACAAGTCCCATAAGGAACACAACAACACCNAGCACGATTAGTAGTACTGATGAGTTTGTAACGCGTGAATGAAAAAGAATTGTCCACAGCATGTACCCAGATCCAACTGTGAATGAGGTAAGTGCAGCAGGTACAAAGATTCGNAACGGGCTATAAATNGTAATTACNCGTAACAAGATTAAGAAAAACTTTACNCCATCTCTCACAAAACGAATTTTTGAATGGCCAGCTCGCACGTGTGCTTCTGANGGNACAAATGTNACGTTGTATCCAGCCTTGATGAACGCTAGTGTGGTNGTNGTCGGAGTGGANAAACCATTTGGGAGTAGNTGAATGAAATCNTTNACGTAACTATGCCGCATTGCTCTNAATCCNGATGTGAGATCAGGNATAGGATGTTCAGCNAGNTAGCTGGCCAACCAGCTGAGAACAAAGTTTCCNGCTCGGCGNGCTNGCGTCGCTTGACTTACGCTAGATCGAGNNCCGACAACTAANTCATATTCACCCAATTGTTCAACTATNNGTAGCGCGTCNTCAGTGCGATGCTGGCCATCGCCGTCAACGATTAGTATGAANTCTCCAGTTGCGTAGCGNATGCCTGTTTTGACCGCGGCTCCGTTACCTTTAGTGTAGGGATGGGTAATGACGGTAGCACCAGCCTGTCTAGCTTGTGCCCCTGTGTCATCAGANGAGCCGTCGTCGATTACGATGATCTCGTGCCATGAGGCTAAAGTCTTTAGTTGGCTGACCACGTCCCCGGTAATCACCCCTTCGTTAAATGCTGGAATGACTATCGATGTTGATGAAGCGGATGCCACGTCAGNGTGTCTCCGACTCGTGATGTGTGGACCCAACATCGGTATTATTCCTGTCTGTAATTGTGCCGAGCGACAATTCCATTTTTCGAACTCGATAAACTAGATCTTCAATAAGTTTTCGGTTACCAGAAATAACATCAGCTACAAGTCCAATGAGAAGNACTTGAAATCCGACAATCATGAGTACNGCGGAAAGGATTAANGATTGNAGGTGACCTTGTCCTGCGTTGTTGAGGTAGAAATAAAGAAATCGAAGCGAGATGGCGAATCCTGCGCCAAAGAATACGATGCCAATATAAGTGAAAATCTTAAGCGGTTCGTACATTGCATAGACCCGAATAATTGTTGCTGCAGACTTCTTTACGTAGGATGCAACACTCTTAAACAAACGCGATTCTCGAGTCTTAGGATTGGTATCGATTAACACGTGCGCAATCGCCAACCGTTTCTTGCCAGCCTGGATAATTGATTCCAGGGTATAGGAAAATTCAGACACTAACGTCATGCTCAGGGCCGCTTCTCGAGTGTACGCTCGAAACCCACTAGTAGAATCAGGCACATTTGTACTTGAAACTTGACGCACCACCCAACTTCCAAGACGTTGTAGGATTCGACGAATGATTGGTAAGTGTTTTAGCGAAGNGATGTTTCTGTCACCAATAGTNACATCAGCATGCCCACCNACTAGTGGNTCCAGCAGNTTAGCCACATCCGCTCCACNATACTGATTATCTGCATCNGTATTCACGATGAAGTCCGCACCATGNTTTANGCAGGCATCAAGGCCNGCTGCAAAAGCAGCTGCCAGTCCACGATTCCGTTTGAACCGTATTACATGATGTACCCCATGCTNTCGAGCGACAGACGCTGTGTTGTCAGTCGAACCGTCATCGATTACCAGTATTTCGATAATATCGATGCCTGGGATGTTTTTGGGGAGATCATTTAAGGTTTCCGGCAGAGTTGCCGATTCGTTTAAACACGGAATCTGAATAATGAGTTTGGACACAAGGCAGTTCCAATTATCCGTTGTCAGTACTGTTCTCTGCTGCGCCGACTAGCTGTTCGACGACACCAGACCATGAAATATCTCGAGCGCTATCGTAGCCTGACTCTCCCAACATAGCAGTCCTCGTTCGATTGCCGGCCAATGAATTAATTTCTGA